>NZ_DAHXOI010000020.1 GCF_027364955.1 Ferrimicrobium sp. | reverse complement strand
GGCTCTGTCTCTCCAGACATTCGACCTGCTCGAGGGGGGCAACAAGCGCTGACCATGTCCTCAAGAGAAGTGGTAGCTCCCTTCGCCCTTGCATGTGCTGAAAGCCCGGCTAGCCCCAGTCGCTACCGGTCAATGGCGAATTTGACCAACGCAGGACCCCCAGCAGTCGCTCGTCATCTCGCCAGGATCATCGATCCCTATCGCGATCAACTTGCCTTTCGGTTGCGACCCATGCTCCGTCGCAACTGGAGGACCCGCGCCAAGCCGAGGAGAAAGACAAATAGACCGCCAAGAATAACGCCAAACAAGATGGCCACACCCACCGGCATGCGAATAGTGGATCCTGGAAAGTGGATGGCGATGGAGGCAAGATTCTGCAGGATGAAGACGAGAATCGCGATCAGCACCACCAGCCCGAAGAACGAACCAATCCACACCCGGGAGGTTCTCGTCGAATGCGGTCGCTCCGCCAAATGTCGCGGTTCACCACTGCCGATTGGTTCGCTATCCGCCACTTGGGGAACGGAAGCGTCATTCTCACGCGATTCATCATCTGAGAGTCCGTCCGCGTTGGGTGCGATGGCATCGCCTTCTTGTTCCATGGTCCAGATCCTAGTGCACGACCCAAATCCAGCGCCCCATCGCCGCCACCAATGTGCCTAGGAGCAACGGATATGGCCTACGTTGCCAGTCAAAGTACTGCGCATCTCATAGCGAGAGCACCAAGCCCATCGCGCGCCTCTGCTCCAGCCATCTGATGAGCCATGACGAGACGGATCACGCACCGATCAATCGACCATCAGGACTCCAATCATCCGCCACGGGAAACGCATGGCTCGGTACCTTCGGTGAGGTCTCACCTCCTCTACCATTTCACCGTAGGGTGCCATTCCAGCATCTCTGTCTGCTCGTCCTCATTGGTGTACTTTCCAAGCTACACACACCGATACTGCACCCCAGAGGATCGCTCGCCGCTGGCGGCCGAGCACGAGGACGCGTTCAACGTGCGAAGCAATATCGACATCAATGCCGTCAGCGGCCAGACGGTGGACGTGCGACGGTTGCGGAGCCGTTCATGACCGCTGCGTAAACGCCACCAGCAACACCTAAGCTCTGGTCTTGGTATTCTGGAGCTGCCCTGCGGCGAGGTCGGCCAAAAGTGACGACTGTGGGGCCAAAAGCACTGGCCCGCTACTGAGTTTCGGTTGCAGGGATGGCGAAATGAGCTTCGATGAAGCAGTAGGTGAACGGCAAGCCTACACGACTAGTTTTTCGCAAGATCCACGGACCGCTGTTGCGCGCTTGCGTTCTCACAAACGCCGACATTTTGTTTGCCACTAACCCAGTTGTCCCGAGCGAACCTTCATCCCTCGGTGATGTCAGAGTCATGGCGCTGCTGGCTCACCGACAATGAGGTGATACCAGGTTTACGCACGCGATCGGACCCCGCCTAGGTCCCGTCGAGGGACTCTCGAATGCTCTGAACAAAGTCAGCTAGCTCGTTTGGTGACTGACCCTCGAGTACTCGCCGCAAGAGAGCAGAGCCGACTACCACCCCATCGGCCCCGGCCTCGACGACCGCCGCCGCCTGCTCGCCATTCGAGATGCCGATCCCGATGAGTAACGGCAGCTCAGTGCGAGGGCGGATGCGCGTCGCCAAGGCAGTGGCCGTCTCAGCCAGTTCGGCCCGTTCGCCGGTCACACTCATGCTTCCTACGCCATAGACAAAACCCTCCGCGACCGCGAGGATGTCATCAACCCGCTCAAGTGAGGTCACCGGAGAGATGAGCTGGACAGTCTCAAGTCCCTGGGTCTTTGCACTCGTCCTCCAACTCTGACCTTCCTCCAAGGGAAGGTCCGGAATGATCACTCCATCCACACCCGCCTGGCGCAGCTCAGTGACTGCGCGCTCGATGCCCATGTGATGGAAGATGTTGTAATAGGTCATCACCACAATCGGGACTGAAAATGATCGTGTCCGCAACTCGCTCAACACTGAAAGCGGTGTGACCCCACGTGCGAGGGCGAGCTCTCCAGCACGTTGGATGACAGGACCATCCATACTTGGGTCGGAGAATGGAATCCCAATCTCCACCGCATCAGCTCCACTCTCGATCACAAGATCGACCAACGAGAGCCAATCGGGATCGCTGCCTGCCATCACATACGGGATGAGAAGCCGTCGGCGGCTCAACCGAAGCTGTTGCAGGGTCCTTTCAAGCACGCTGATCGCCTTCAAAAAACCCAAGACGCTCCGCGATCGTCTCCATGTCCTTGTCACCACGTCCCGAGAGGGTTACCACGATAGAACTCCCAGCGATCTCTGGTTGATGCTCTACGAGCCAGGCGATCGCGTGGGCGGATTCAAGCGCGCAGACGATCCCCTCAGTGCGGGCTAGTAACTGAACCGCATCCAAGACCTGATCGTCGTTGACCTGACCATATCGCGCACGACCGATCGCCGACAGATGCGCGTGTTCGGGGCCAACACCGGGGTAATCAAGGCCAGCCGATATCGATGAGGCCTCGTTGACCTGACCAAACTCATCCTGAAGAAAGAACGACTGCATGCCATGCACGATGCCTCCGATGCCACGCCCTATCGCCGCTCCACCCTCTGGCTCAACGCCCACCAGCCGTGCCGTGGTATCGACAAAGCCAGCAAAAGTCCCAGCCGCGTTCGAACCCCCGCCCACACAGGCGACGACCCAGTCCGGGGTGGATCCTGTCGCTGCGAGATACTGGGTCCGAGCCTCATCACCGATGACCCGCTGGAACTCTCGGACCATCCACGGATACGGATGGGGACCCATCACACTCCCAATGCAGTAATGCGTATCGCTTAGTGCCGCCACCCAGCTGCGCATGGCCTCATTAACGGCATCCTTCAAGGTGCGTGAGCCAGAGGTAACTGCCTCAACCTCCGCACCTAGCAACCGCATGCGGAACACATTGAGCGATTGGCGAGCAACATCAACTTCTCCCATGTAGACCTTCGCCTCGAGGCCAAACAATGCAGCAGCTGTCGCAGTCGCCACCCCATGTTGACCCGCACCCGTCTCCGCGATCAGACGGGTCTTACCCATCCGACGCGCGAGCAACGCCTGGCCGATCACGTTATTGATCTTGTGAGAGCCTGTGTGCGCGAGATCCTCACGTTTTAACCAGACCTCCGCACCCAGATACTCAGAGAGTCGTTCAGCGAGGTAGAGACGGGTTGGTCGCCCCGCATAGCTCTCTAGTATCGCTGTGTACTCCGCACGGAAAAGCGGGTCACTCCAGGCCTCACGGAAGGAAGATTCCAGCTCAATCACCGCCGGCATCAACGACTCCGGCACGAACCGCCCACCGAAATCGCCGAACCTACCTGTCGCATCCGGACTATCCATCATGCTCGTCATCTGCTCTCTCCTTCTTCCTCACTCAGCACGGCAACTCCAGCGCGCACGGCGCTCCGGACTGCACGCACAAACGCACACACCTGGGTCCGATCCTTGTGGCCCGGACTACTTTCAACCCCGCTCGAAACATCTACACCATAGGGATTGACCAGCGAGATCGCTTCTGCCACGTTGTGGGCATTGAGACCACCGGCGAGGATGAGTCGCTCCACCGGGGACATCTCCACCAGTGACACCCAGTCCAATCGTTCGCCTGAGCCTGGCCGTGGCCCGTCAACGAGCGTTGCCCACGGCCGATAACCCTCCAGTCCTCCGCCCTGCAGATCCTCGCTGGTGATCGCCTTGATCACGTATGGTAGGTGCGCTCTCAAGTATGCAACCTCGTCCGGTGGCTCGTGACCGTGCAGTTGCACACCCCCTAACCCAAGCGAGTGCGCTACAGCAAGCACTTCGTCCGGAGGGGTATCGACGAAGACCCCGAAAGTGAGCACTCGCGACGGCAAATGTGCCAGCACCGGAGCGATGCCCTCTGCCGTCACCCGCCGCGCGGATTCGGCAAAGACAAAGCCGAGCGCATCGGCTCCGCAGTTGAGCGCCACGAGTGCATCAGTGACATTGGTGATGCCACAGATCTTAACAAAAACATTCTCAGCCTGCACAGAGAGCCTTCACACCGGCACGGCGATCCCGAGAACGCATCAGCATCTCACCCACCAGAACTGCATCGTAACCACCAGCAGCCAAGGCGTGCGCATCCTGGGGACTCCTGACCCCTGACTCCGCCACCACCGGGAATTGGTGTCCCAACTGTTCACGGTAGGCCAGTGCCCGACTGGAGTCAACGGTGAAGGTCACCAGATCCCGCTGGTTGATCCCAAGGGCACCATGAAACTCAAGGGCCACTAAATCGAGACCAGCCAACTCACGAGGATCATGCACCTCGAGCAGCAGTTCTAACCCGATCAGCGAACTCCAACGGATCAGCTGAACGAGCCTCTCTTGATCCATCGCTGCCGCGATCAGGAGTGCCGCGCCAGCACCATAGAGCCGTGCATCACAGAGGTCGCGTTCACTCAGCAAAAAGTCTTTACGCAGTACCGGAATGGTAACCGCATCCACCACAGCGCTAAGATCATCCATACTGCCGCCAAAATGGGGAGTATCGGTCAGCACAGAGATCGCAGCGGCACCTCCCGCTTGATACTCGGCAGCGATTGCCGCTGGATGTACCTCCTCCTCGGACATAGACCCACGAACTGGTGAACGGCGTTTGACCTCAGCAATGACACCAAGGGACGGTGATCGAAGAGCTTCCTCAAAACTAGGAGCGGATGGCATGGCCTCACAAGCTCGACGAAGTCCCTCGAGATCACGCCCATCGCTGGCGCAGCGCTCCCTGTGTACCGCCAAAATAGCATCGAGATAGGTTGCCACCGCTACCAGGCTACCCGCCCACCGAACCAGCAAAGTCCCCAGATCGCCTCACTTTCTTCAATATAGTTGTACTATGCAAGCGCTTACCGACTACACTGGAACAGTCGTCGTCAGCGAACACGATCGTCGATGAGTTGGTTGTGTTCCTTATACGGACTAGCTCGTCGTCTGGTCGAGGGGCTCAAGGACAAGGCGAGCAAGACATGATTGGAGGAGTGAGCGATGCTTGGGAGCAAGACCCATTCAAACAAGCAGTCGGTGCGCGAACGGTCGTTCAAAATAACCGAACACCCGCGCTATAAATGGATCGTTCTCTCCAACACCACGCTCGGCATCTTGATGGCAACCATCAACTCCTCAATCGTGCTGATCTCGCTACCGGAGATCTTCAACGGCATCAAGCTCAATCCGCTTGCACCACAGAACACCTCCTATTTTCTTTGGGTATTGATGGGCTACCTTGTCGTGACAGCGGTCATGGTCGTGAGCTTCGGGCGTCTTGGCGACATGTATGGACGAGCGCGCATGTACAACATGGGATTTGCTACCTTCACGATCTTTTCCATCCTTCTCTCGATCACCTGGTTGCATGGAGGTGGGGGTGCGATGTGGTTGATTGTGATGCGGCTTGGACAGGGCCTAGGTGGAGCACTCCTTTTTGCCAACTCAGCCGCCCTCCTCACCGATGCCTTCCCCTCGAACCAGCGTGGTCTAGCCCTTGGAATCAATAATGTTGCCGCGATCGCTGGGTCGTTTCTCGGCCTCATTATGGGTGGCCTCTTGGCCCCAATCTCATGGCGTGCCGTCTTTCTTGTCTCGGTTCCCTTCGGCCTGATCGGTACGGTTTGGGCCTATATCATGCTCCATGACCTTGGCAAAAAGATCAAAGCAAAGATCGACGTCCTCGGCAACCTTGTCTTTGCAATCGGTCTCATCTCGATCCTGGTTGGCATCACCTACGGTCTCCAACCCTACGGCGGACACACGATGGGGTGGACCAATCCGGGGGTACTCGCCGCCCTTATCGGAGGCGTCCTGACACTGGTCAGTTTCGTCGCGATCGAACTCAAACGACCGGCACCCATGATGAACGTACGTCTGTTCAAGCTACGTCCCTATAGCGCCGGGAACCTCGCCAGCCTCCTCGCCTCACTGGGCCGAGGTGGGATGATGTTTATCCTCATCATCTGGCTACAAGGCATTTGGCTACCCCAACACGGCTACTCATACTCATCGACCCCACTTTGGGCCGGCATCTACCTCGTACCCCTCACCATCGGATTCCTCGCCGCTGGCCCGATCTCTGGGTATCTCTCTGACCGCTTTGGTGCACGCCCCTTCGCTACCGGAGGTATGGTCATCGCCGCACTCTCCTTCATCTTGCTGATCTACTTGCCAGTGAATTTTGCCTACCCCGTCTTTGCCGGACTTCTTCTCCTCAACGGACTCGCCATGGGTCTCTTCGCCTCGCCGAACCGCGCTGGTATCATGAACAGCCTGCCCGTCAACGAACGAGGTGTTGGTGCCGGCATGGCCGCCACTTTTCAGAACTCAGCTATGGTCCTCTCCATCGGCGTCTTCTTCACCCTGATGATCTTTGGTCTCCAGGCTTATCTCCCACATGCCCTGGTCACTGGCCTCACCCATCAGCACGTTCCATTGCATATCGCAGAGGGAATCTCGACCCTGCCACCAGTCAGCCTGCTCTTTGCAGCCTTCCTCGGGTACAATCCGATCGCAAAACTGATCGGTTCCTCGGTCCTTGGTAAACTTCCTGCCGCAAATGCCCACTATCTGACCGGGCGCTTCTACTTCCCGCACTTGATCTCACGGCCCTTCGGGCACGGGCTCACGGAGGCATTTATGTTCGCAGCGATCGCCTGTCTTGTCGCGGCCGTGGCCTCTTGGCTGCGTGGTGGCAAGTACACCGCCAGCGATATCGACCCCAGCTCACCTTCTGACGAGGAGTTCGAACGCGAGCTTGGCGAACTCGATCCCATCGAACCTCCATCCAAGGTCGATGTTGTGCATCAAGTCTCTGGCGCAGCAGCGACAGGTTCGTCTCTTTCCACAACGAATCGAGCCCAACAGATCGATACGCCCAACGCTTGATCAGCGGGACAAATCCAATCCCCTGCCCATAGGTGTGAGCGGCTCACCAGGGGCTGGCCATTGACGCGCCTCCGTGCTCCCAAGGTCACTAGGCTCACTACCGTGCAACCGGCCGTTCTCATCGTTGAGGATGATCCCTCTATAGCAGAGCTTCTGCGGGCCTATCTCGAGCGTGCCCACTTTGTTCCAGTGATCGCCATCACCGGGGAGTCGGCCCTCACTCTTTTTGATACAGAGGCTCCCACCGCCGTCATTCTCGACCTTAACCTACCTGGTGCCCTCGACGGGCTCGACGTCTGTCGCACCCTACGCAAACATTCAACCGTTCCGATCGTCATGCTTTCGGCCAGGGATCAGGAACTTGATCGGATCTTTGGACTCGAGATCGGCGCAGATGATTACGTCACAAAGCCCTTCTCTCCCCGGGAACTCATCGCCAGACTGAATGCAATCTTGCGACGCACCCAAGCGACGCCACCCGCTGGGGCCGTCATCGAAATCCTTGGCCCGATCACCTGGGACCAAAAGCGCCGCGCGACAACGTTAGCGGGAACACCAATTCCCTTAACCAATAGAGAGTTCGATCTCTTAGGTTTTCTCATCACCCATCGAGGAGTCGCACTCTCAAGACGCCAGCTCCTCGACGGCGTATGGGGACCCGAGTGGTACGGAGACGACCGTACCGTTGACGTCCATATTCGTCAGTTACGTCGCAAATTTGGCGATGCACTACCCATCACCACCGTCTGGGGGGTCGGTTATCGCCTGGCCTAAGTCTTCCAACAGCATCCGTGCGACCGTTCGCTTTGGCCTACTTGTGACCGCTGTCGTCACGGTGCTGATCGGTGGCCTGGGGACCTTGGCCATCAGTCGCGAGGTCTCGGTTCACCAAACACAGGCATTTCTGCTGCGTACAGCGAGCGCACTTGCGATTTTATTCGAACGCGCGAACCATCGATTCGTCCACCCGTTTCTTGCCACAGCTGGTGTCGGTCGACTACACCTTGTCCCGTTGAGTCGCTCCAATCAGCCGCTCGTGGCACTGCCACACCCAATCACGCCATCGACGATTAACTTTGCATCGCTCGTGTCCGGTCATTACCAGTCAGGCGTCATCGGCAACGAGGTCTTTCTCGCCTACCCAGTCACCACTCCGTTCTCGTTTCGCAGCCACCCCTTGACCATCACTTCGCACTCGTTTGCTCTCATCTTGACGCACCCTCTACCCTCCATCGAGGGCCCGGTCATCTTTGTTGTGGGCGCAGTTCTCATCACCGCAATCGTCGCCGTCTCGATCTCTGATCACTACACGGCGCACATCTCGCGAACCCTCGATCTTCTCGTGACACGCTCGCGGCGAATCGCCTCCGGTCATCTCGATGACGAGGCACCCATCGAGAAACCACGCGAATCCGAACTGGCCAACCTCGACGACGCCATCTCTTCCATGATCACCTCCTTGAAGGCCGCTAATGAGGTCGAGTCAACCTACATCCTCGCCATCTCTCACGACTTGCGTACACCCTTGACCTCGATCAGAGGCTTCGCTGAGGCGATCATCGACGAAGCGGTTGCCTCTCCAGCGGAGGCAGCACGGACCATCGAGCGCGAAGCCCAGCGAATCGAACGACTCATCAACGACCTGATCGCCCTTGCACGCCTGCGCGCGAGCGACTACACCCTCGAACCACAACAGATTGACCTTACTGCCCTATTGGAACACCTCGTGGAGGCGGTGAGCCCTCGCGCACAACGCAATGCCGTCTCTCTTACTATGCAACCTATGTCACCGCCCGCAATCGTTCAGGTGGACCCAGAGCGCCTGCTCCAACTGTTAGGAAATCTTCTCGATAACGCGCTCAAGTACGCCGTTCATGAGGTTGAGATTCGGCTGGCGCCAACCCCGAATGCGATCAACGTGACGATCACCGACGATGGAGGCGGACTGCCATCGGATCTACGTGACAAGCTTTTTTACCATCAACTGAACCCAACGCCAGGCAGAGATGGTACCGTCGGCAGCGGTCTCGGACTTCTCATCGTCGGCCGCTTGGCGGGCCACATGGGGCTCGAGGTGCAAGTCGATTCACCCGTTCACCTCGACAGAGGGACGCGCTTCGTGATCACCATTCCTCGTGTCGCAACGACCACCTCTCAGCCAACCGATACTCCGTCAGGTGCCATTCGCTCACTCCCTGTGTCTTCACCAGAGAGCAACGCTCGTTGACGGCGATCCAGCTCTCCCAGGAGATCCTGATAGGTCGAGGAGGCGACCAGTCCCTCTGTGTGCAGTCGACGATGCAACACAACGACGGGTGACTTCACACCATAGGTCCCCCGCAGATAGGCCTCGACAGGGCAATCTCCCCATGCTTGTGCGACGTGATCACCATGGCGATGCACCTCGCGCCAGATATAGGCGATAGCGCCGAGAATGGAGTTCACCTGTACCCCGAACGTCGAGCTACTGTCCGAACGGCTCTGACGATCGATGGGTTGTTGTAGCCATGGCTCGAACTCCACCGCGGGCATCGGTCGAGCGATCGCGAATCCTTGGGCATAATCTGCCCCCAAGATCGCCGCGACCTCTAAAAGCTCACGTCGTTCGATCCCTTCGAGCACGACTGTGCGTCGAGCTTCATGTCCTGCCTGGATCACACTATCGACGATGGCAAGTGTCGAGAGAGGGCGACTCCAGAGTCGCTGCACGATCGATCGATCGAGTTTGATCTGCGAAAAAGGGAGATCCACGAGTCTACTGAGGTTTGAGTACCCTGTCCCCAGATCATCGATAGCAAAGCTGATACCCTCCGCAGCGAGTGTTTTGACCACCTCCGATACCTCCTCAGTGAGATGATCACTCTCGAGGAGCTCGAGCATCAGCCAAGAGAGATCCCCATTACAACTCATGCGAGCAGCCGCGAGCTCCTCCCGCAGACGTGCATCACCAAGAACATCGGCGGGGACATTGATGGAAACCCCCATGGTCAATCCGCTCGCAACCCAGCGTTGATGCCATTCGATGGTGCGCCTGAGTGAATCCACAAAGAGTCGAGAGAGCTCCGCTGGTCCAAAGGCTGGCAAAAACTCGCCTGGCAGAGCCAAACCTTCAGCTCCGACCTTCAGACGGGCTAGGACCTCAGCGCGCGTCACCGTCGCAGTGGTGAGATCGAGGAGAGGTTGCAGATGCTCCCGGAGTCCTCCCTGGCTGAGCGCCTTACGATAGCGCTGAACCTTCTCTCCAGTCAAGGTCACATTGTGACCATGCAGGCGTATCCAACCCGTCTCCAAGGTGTGTTGGAGTCCCACCAGGAACTCATCAGGCGTTCTGCCCTCAAATTGGTTGGTATAACTGCCAAAAATCGTACAGAGCCCGACCGCCTCGACTCCCGCCATGATCGGCACGATGGCCAAGGAACGGAACCCAAATCGTGAGACGAGCGGCCGCCATGGTCGATACTGCTCCGCCACCAGCGCATCACGAACCCGAACGATGGTGTTGGTCTCCCATGCATGGACACCATCACCAGGTCCCTGCCGTTGCGAAAGGTCAAAGATAGCTGACGCCTCACGGTTCTCGCTGAACCACGCCCTGAGCTGGGAAGCGAGATCGCCTCCGAGATACCGCAAACCGTCCACCACATGGGAAGGAGAAAGACTAAAAACCGCTCCTCGCACGCCAGGCAGTCCGACCACTCCATCCAACGTCGCGTCAAGAAACGCATCCCAGCTCGCATGTTCGTGCAGCGGCGCCCCCATGGCCCCCACCAAGTAGGTCCCACGTACCTGGGCCATCGCTACGCGCTCATATTCGACAACCC
The DNA here is from genome assembly GCF_027364955.1 of Ferrimicrobium sp. Classification (NCBI taxonomy): domain Bacteria; kingdom Bacillati; phylum Actinomycetota; class Acidimicrobiia; order Acidimicrobiales; family Acidimicrobiaceae; genus Ferrimicrobium; species Ferrimicrobium sp. The sequence goes on along the minus strand of NZ_DAHXOI010000020.1, from coordinate 32,449 downwards.
AATCAAAACGACGTCGGATGAGCTCCACCACGAGGCGACGTTCCCGAGCTGCGATCATTGGCCCCACGCGGTCGTCCAGGATTGCCGATGTGACAATCGAACTGCTCAAGGAGAGTAGCTCTCGATCGGCATTTGCTATCTCAAGCTCCGCACCCGCAGCCTCCACGGCGACCTGCAACAAAGCTGGCACGGCAGTGGGGTCAAGAGCACTCGTTAGCAGGCGGCAGTGCAGTCGGACCCAGTCATTGTTCGCAGCATCGAGGGGTAGTGCTTGGCTCGGGTCGAGGCGCTCGCGCAGCCGTATCTCAATCACCTCCATCAACGTCGCAAAGATTCCCGAGCAGCGATCCAGCGCTTGGGCACTTGCAACCGACCAAGGATCGTATTCGGTAGACTCTGAAACCTCAAGTTCGGATCGTGACAGCCACCACCGGTTCTCTTTCTCATCCGAGGTCTTCTCGTCAGAGGTCTTCTCGTCAGAGGTCTTCTCGTCAGAGGTCTTCTCGTCAGAGGTCTTCAGATGATTCTTCACATGATAGAGCGCTCGATCAGCCTCCCGCAAGAGTTGATCGAGGACTACCGCGTCCGTCGGGTACTGAGCGATACCCATGCTCGCGCGTACGAAGATCGAAAGATCATCATCGATAGCAAAGGGGGTATCCAACGCTTGCCTGACTGCTTCGACGCACTGTGCCAAGCTGGCACTACTCAGACAGAAGATCAGTACAAACTCATCGCCACCGAAGCGGCCGACACTATGGGCTTGCCCAAGGTTCTCCTGCAATCGATGCCCGATGCCAACCAGGAGTTCATCACCAAAGGCATGACCCCAGGTGTCATTGACGAGCTTAAAGTTATCGACGTCAAGGATCGCAAGAGCAAAGCCAGCGTTCGAATCCGGGTCACCAGCAATAATCGCCGCTGCCTTGGCCTCGATCGCAGACCGCGACAGCGTACCCGTCAAGGAATCGTGCTCGAGCTGAAACTGCAACGACTCCGATGACTCATGAGCTTCAGTGGCATCACGCAACAGCACGACCGCGCTACGAGTAAGTGAGCCATCTACCCGATCTGCGACGATGGCAACGGTCAACGAAGCCCAAAAAGTGGATTGATCGGATAACCGACGCAATGGCACCTCACGCTGGAGCTTTTGGCCCGGATTCGTCGCTACTTGTGCCAGCAACGCAGCGACCTCTTGGCCCACCTCTCCAGCGACCAATGCGGGTAAACGTATGGGGATCGCATACTCTGGCCCGACTCCCAACAACGAATACCAACAACGGTTCGCCCACCGCAACAGACCATCACTTCCAAAGATGGCCACACCGACATCGATAGTCTTCACAGCAGCAGCCATGTCATCGCGTTGCGCCATCGCATTTGCTCGCTCAATAGCAACGTCGAGGATATCGAGATTGATACTTTGGATCTGATCCTCACTTGCGCGGCTCGGACTCATGACCAAAAGGTCACCAATCGTCGACGATCCACCACCAATGCCCCAACGATAGTAACGCTGGTGTGTCGGGCTGCTACCTCCAATCCACACGCGGCCGTCACTCGGCGCGGAGGGCTTCACTGTCGAACGCAACCAGGATGGGGCCGTGCTTGTGTTGACCGCACCGAGGCCCCATAATGCGGCGTGCTCCGGAGTCACGTCAATGGTCACCAACTTCGCATCCGTGAACTCCTGCAGAACAGTGCAAACGTCTCGGAACAACGGCCCGAGCTCCTTATGGGCCAATACCAGTTCCGAGAGTCGACGGTGCAACTCGGCCAACCTCATATTCTCTCTGCTCGTCACCTGACTTGCTTTGGCAGCGTAGATCAACTCCACAGCGACGAACCCGAGACCCACCAATGCAAACCACGCCAACGCAATCACGACCAGTGGTCCCGTCGTCGCCCGACGAGTCTCCTCACTGAGAGCCTGCGAGGAGATGCCTGCCACGAGTTTGACCTCGGGTAGTGCCGATTGGAGCGACGGGAAAACGACATAGGTCGATGGCACCGCCTCCACGTGTACGCCGTTGTCGGTGATCACCAATGTCGGCGACCCACGCTGTAGCAGATAGATACGTTGCGCATCCGCTTTTGCGAGTGGACTCACCAACGCTAGCTCGCCAACGACCGATCCTCTCGCGTGAGCGTTCCCTTCGCCAATCTGTAGGTCGATGAGCAGATGAAGGCGACCCCTCACAGCCGTGAGGCGCCCTGCCGCCAGCCCGGGATCGCTAGCCACTCTCTCGGTCAGTGGCCCCAACCTTTGGTGTTCCAGCACGCCATAGGACCAGAGGACACGGTGATCGTCACTGATCAACGCTAATCCAGCCAGCTCCTTCGACGACCGAGCAAACCGAGTAAAGATCATGCTCAGCTCGACAGGAGTTACTGCATTTGCCGGGGAACGAAAGGCAACAAGGCCAACGAACTGCATCTGGGCCACCAGGGCATCAACCTCACGTGTGAGGTGAGCAGAGGCGTCATCGAGGGCTCCTACGCCCGCCGCCCTGCTTCTTTCGGTCACCGTCTGACGAGCAGTTGAGTAGGACCACGAAGCAGCGACGATTGCACCGGTCGACACCAGAATAAGCACCATGGCGTAAGCCCAACGACGCCAGTGACGCAGTACGACGGTCGACAACGTTCTCACCAGTTGGCCAACGCCCAACAACCCTCGTCCGCACCGTAGTTCGCCATGTTGTGACGAACGATTTCATCGGTCACCCACAATGCGGCCATCGGTGGTCTTGCATACACCGTCTCGCTCAAAGGATCAGCCACCTCGCAGCTATCGGCATGGGGGGCGGACATCTTGACCTCCAATCCCTTCAACGCAACGGTGTAGACTCATTCCCAGGATGACTACCCCTTCACTTCGGCACCGGCTGACCCCCACAACACCTGACACGGACCAAACCATCGCCGTACCCCTGGCATCACTCCAGGTAGCCGGACCGGATGCCCATCGCTTCTTGCAGGGTCAACTCACCAACGATCTTGCACATCTCGACACGGCTACGCACTTCCTTGCCGCCGTCTGTGCGCCAGACGGAAAACTTGTCACCATCGTGAGTTTACAGGAGATGCATGCGGATGCCGTGCGCCTCATTACCTATCGAGAACACCTCAGCCAGCTCCGCGTTCGCCTCACCCAGTTTCGTATACGTATCAAGGCAGACATCGTCGAGGAAGATCTGGCCTGGGCGACCACTCCGAGCTCCGATGCGACTCCCCTCTGGCCGCTTAACGCCACGCTGACCGCTCTCGCACCCACTGGAGACACCGGCGCGCTGGAGCACTTCTCAGACCTGCGGCTCTCTCGACTCGCGATCCATCTGCCCACCGACGCCCCCGGGGAGCTGCTTGTGGCGAGCGTGCCCGGGCTCGTCGCCTCGGCGGTAAGTTTCACCAAGGGCTGCTACGTAGGACAGGAACTCGTCGCTCGTACGGACTCACGAGGTGCAAAACCTCCGATCTCATTATTCGTACAGCGCTTCGTGCCCACCTCCCTGGAGACGATCGCCGCACTGCCGGCACCGCCGTTGCCCCTCGTTGACGCATCGGGTGACCACGCCGGCGAGATCCGTGCCCTCCTGCTCGAAGATACTACCGTCGTCATCAGCGGTTGGGTCAAACGAAAGTTCAGCCAGCAGAGCGGGCTGATGATCGACGCAAGACCCGCGACGGCGATCCCGACCGCTCTGATCACCGAAACGATCACAAAGGAGACACCTACTCTTTAGTGGCCCCGCTCCTGGTCTCAGGTACCCGCAATTCGCGGGCGAGGAGAACCGCTCTCGCGACAGCAGCGGCCTTGGCCACCGTCTCAGCTGCCTCGTTGGGAGCCACCGAATCAGCGACGATACCGGCACCTGCCTGTAGGTGGCACATCCCCGACGGGTCGACTACCGCTGTCCGAATAGCAATCGCAAAATCAAGGTTGCCGTGGGCGCTGAAGTACCCCACCACTCCCCCGTAGACGCCACGCCGTGTCCTCTCAAGTTCATCGATAATCTGCATGGCGCGTACCTTGGGAGCCCCGCTCAACGTTCCCGCCGGAAGTGTCGCCTTCAGGAGGTCAACGTGGCTGACGCCCGGCCGCAACCTCCCGACAACTTCGCTGGTGAGATGGATCACCCTCGCGAACAACTCTGGCATCATCAGGTTGACAACCTGGACTGAACCGAACTCGGCGACCTTACCAACATCATTCCTCGCTAGGTCCACCAACATGATATGTTCGGCTCGTTCCTTTGGGTCGGCCTGGAGTTCAGCGATCAACCGCCCGTCATCTTCCTCGCTCGCTCCTCTTGGCCGGGTGCCTGCGATCGGTCGGACCATGACTGATCCGTTTCGATCCGCCGTAACCAGTGCCTCTGGCGAGGAACCTACGACAGTGATCTCACTGGACTGCAGCAGATACATATACGGGCTTGGATTCGTCACGCGAAGGGCCCGATAGAGCGAGATTGCGTCGGTCTGTAACGGAAAGTCAAATCGTCGCGAGAGCACCACCTGGAAGATATCGCCAGCGAGAATGTACTCCTTGGCGCGCTCGACCATCGCTTCGTAGGCCTCGGTCGAGTGGTCGTTGAGAAGATCGCCTTCGGCACCCTTGCCGACTTCCACACGGCCTGGCGTCAGGCGAGAGCGAATCTGACAGAACTCAGTGACGAGTCGTGAGAGATCGGCGCAGGCCGATCGATACTGCTCATCGTCGTCGCCACCGGGTTCGATCAAGACATTCACCACTACCGTCACCGTCTGTGCCCAGTGATCAAAGACCACCAGCTCGCCGATGAGCGAGAGCAGTACATCAGGCAGACCGAGATCATCCTCGACCGTCTCAGTAATCGTGGGCTCAATCTCGCGAACGACATCGTAACCAAGGTAACCCAGGAGCCCCCCAGCAAAAGGGATCGGATCCATCGGCTGCATCACCAGCATGCTGGTAAGCCGGTTCAGATAGTCAAAAATACCTTCATCCGCCAGCGGGGAGATGGGTAACCGCCCGTCGATTTCGATCGCACCCCTTCGAACCAGGATGCGACCAATCGGCGCGCGTCCCACGAAGGAAAAGCGGGACCAGCGACCGACTTGGTCGACGGACTCGAAGATCACCCCGTCCCCGTCGGGCCCCACCAACGCATCGAAGGCAGCTACGGGGGTGATGGTATCCACCATCAGCGTCTCTGTCAGTGCCACCAAAGGGTACTGCCTCGCAGCCTCCTGGAATTCTTCGAAGGTCATGCCTGACCAACCCGGTGTGCCAGTGAGCGGGAAAAGCAACTATAGGTACCGGTGTGACAGGCTCCTTGGCCATGTTGGTGAACCTGGATCAGCAAGGTATCGGCATCGCAGTCAACGCTGATGGAGAGTACCTCCTGGATGTTGCCAGAGGTGGCACCCTTGTGCCAATACTCCTGGCGCGAACGTGAATAGAACCAGGTCTCGCCATCACGCAACATACGACGAAGCGCCTCCTGGTCAACCCAGGCAAGCATCAACACCTGCCCCTCTTTGTCGACGACAATAGCTGGCATCAGACCCCGGCTATCGAAGATCAGCTCGGGTATGAGTTTCTCGTCTCCCTCAATACTCACATCGCTCACCATTCTCTCCATCTCTCATCAGGTGGCTACAGCACCCACTGTGACCACTTCAACTTCTCCTCAGGCAGGTGCACGCCAGCGCTAAGGAGACCTACGGTTACCTGCCATTCGGCGACCAAACGACTCCGTCCATTCGGGTCAAACAGCCATCACCACAACATCATCGCTAAAGATAGAGGCCAGTGCCCGAATCGATCCGGTCGGAGGCAACGGCATGAATATCGCGTTCACGCAGGATCAGATAGGTCTCTGCCTGGATCTCGACCTCAAACCGATCCTCAGGTGAGAAGAGAACGAGATCACCCTGTTTGATGGTCCGCACTGCTGGCCCGATGGCAACCACCTCTGTCCAGGTCAAGCGTTTTGCCACCTGGGCCGTCGCCGGAATAAGGATTCCGGAACGTGCCGTGCGTTCGCCTTCGGTGGTGGGAACTTGCACGAGCAGTCGATCGGCAAGCATCGTGATCGCCTGCTTCTTTGGCCCCAGTTCACTCATCGTCGTCTCTCCTCATCCTCTCTCCGAACGACCACTCCCGCGCTCGCAAGATACTCCTTGACCTGACCTATGGTAAACGTACCAAAGTGAAAGACACTAGCGGCTAACAACCCTTGGACGCCAAGTTCGGCTCCTACCAAGAAGTCGTCGAGGCTTCCCACACCGCCGGAGGCGATAACCGGCACATCGGTCTCCGCTAGTACCTTGCTATAGAGCACCTGATCGTAGCCCGCCATCTGGCCATCTTGATCCATCGAGGTTACCAGCAGTTCGCCAGCCCCCTCTCGTTGCACCCGTTCAAGCCAGGCTGAAAGTTCAAGACCGGTTGGACGGGTGCCACCATGGGTTACCACCTCGTAGCCGTGCTCACTACGGCGTACATCGATGGCAACCACGACACATTGGTCTCCATAGACATCGGCAATCTCACGTATGAGGTGTGGCTCGCGGACTGCCGCCGAGTTGACCGACACCTTATCAGCACCAACCCTCAAGAGGCTGCTGGCGACGCCGAGCGAGTCAACTCCCCCGCCAACGGTAAAGGGAATCAGCGTCTGCTCGGCCACCCGTGCTGCGAGTTCGACCATCGTTGTACGCGCAGAAGTCGTCGCGGAAATGTCAAGAAATACCAGCTCATCAGCGCCTTCTTTGCTGTAGTGCTCGCCCATCGCTACCGGATCACCGGCGTCACGCAAGTCGAGAAATGAGACGCCTTTGACCACCCTACCGCGGGCGACGTCCAAGCAAGGAATAATTCTCACCTGCTGCATGCGATCAGCCCTTCCGGGACCGACAGGGCTCCACGATAGAGCGCGGTGCCCACGACTGCTCCTTCGATCCGCCCCCTAGCTGGTGCGATAGACGCCAGAGCCTCAAGATCGTGGGCATCACGAATACCACCAGAGGCGATCAGGTCGATCGGATACTCGGCGACGAGCCGACGATAACGGTCCAGGTCTGGCCCGCTCGCCATCCCATCTCTCGACACTGGAGTAATCAGCTGCGTGATAAAACCCTGTTGTGAGAAGTCATGAACGGCCTCCTCAAGGCGGAAGGCACTCGTGCGTCGCCACGCATCCATGACCACAAATGCCTCGCCATCGTGCATACGAAAGTCGAGCGAGAGCACCAGTTTGGGACGCCACTCCTCCTCTAGATCAAGCACCCAACCCTTCGTCTCAAGGGCTGAGGTCCCGATGATCACACGATCGACTCCTAGTGCGAAAAACTCACTAACTGCTCGCTTATCGCGCACACCACCACCCAGTTCCACCATGACCTTATAGTCTCGTGCCTGCGATAGGCATCCTTCGAGGACCTGATGGTTACTTCGGTCATTGGGGTCTCTCGCAGCATTGAGGTCGACAAGATGGAGTGCCTCGGCACCTTGGGCCAACAATCGGCCAACCACCGCTTCGGCGTCACCAAAGACGGTCACCGCAGCGTAATCGCCCTGTATCAGGCGCACCGCCTGTCCGTCAAGAATATCGACAGCGGGCAAAAATCTCATCGTTGCTCAACCTCCAGACCGAGTGCAGCACCTAAAATACGGAGCCCGACACGGCTTGACTTCTCTGGATGGAACTGGAGACCAAGCAATGAACCCCTGGCAACACCAGCCACATAGCGCTCGCCATACTCTTCCCAAGCAATCGCGTGCGCACTCTCTCTGACGGCATACGAATGCACAAAGTACGTCCAGACCTCGCTCGTGAAGGAGGTAAACAGCGGATGGACAGGCAGTTCGAAGCGAAGCCGATTCCACTGCATCTCCGGAAGCCGTAGCCCTGGCTGCATGCGCTCGACACGCCCCGGGAGGATGCCGAGGCCAGGCTCCCCAGACTCATCGGAGCCATCAAAGAGTAGTTGCATTCCCACGCAGATACCGAGCAACCATCGACCCTCGTCAACCCGATCCAGGATGGCCTGCTCAAAACCGGCCCCACGAAGTCGAAGAGCACATGCACCAAAGTGTCCAACACCCGGCAGGATGGCATGATCGTAGTCCTTGAGCCTCCTCGGATCATCGACAAGGATGGGTTGGTGCCCGAGCTGGCGCAACGCATTGGAGAGGGATCCAAGATTCCCAATACCGTAATCGATGATGGCGATCTTCATGGATATTTCATCGGTGTCTCGCTCCAGCACGGCCCTCGTGACAAGGGGGGCCTGCGCCATCAGCGAGCACCGACCAAGCGCTGGCGCTCACCCATCGAGGAGGCCCTTGGAACTGGCCACCGCTGTGGAGGTTACCCGCACCGCATCGCGCACGGCCCTGGCAAACCCCTTAAACGCAGCCTCAAGTTGATGGTGAGTATTCCCATCACGGACCGAGTGTACGTGCAACGTAGCCCCTCCATGTCGGGCAAACGCCGCGAAGAACTCCTCGGCATGTTCCACATAAAAGGCCGGGGTGCCCAGGGCCAACGAGCGGTTTCCACCCAGTTCAACCACGGCCTTGCCTCGACCTGAGAGGTCAATCGCAACCTGGACGAGCGATTCATCCAGGGGGATGAGACGGTCCGCAAAGCGTTCGATGCCAATACGATCGCCGAGTGCCTCCCGAAAGGCGCTACCCAGCGCGATGCCAGTGTCTTCGACCAGGTGATGGGCATCGACCATCCAATCCCCTGTGGCCTCAACGGAGAGGCCGAGAGAACCGTGAACGCCAAGCTGACTCAACATATGCGAGAAGAAGGGGACCGGTGTCGAGATCGACACGGAGCCACCATCGAGATCGAGCGCAACCGCGATCTGCGTCTCCTGTGAGCTACGCTCAAAAGTTGCTGTTCTCATCGGAGCACCTCCTCAAGTGTTGAGAGAAACCGTGCGTTCTCCTCGGGGGTACCTATGGTGATACGCAAGGCGTTCCCTACCCCAGGCCACTGACTTGCATCGCGCACCAGGATGGAACGCGCAAGCAAGCGGTTCCATATCTCATGCGCATCATGGATTCCCATGTCCACGAGTACAAAATTGGTGGCCGACGGGTAGGGAGCCAGCCCGAATGCTGCGAGTCGGCTCACCATCGCGTCGCGTTCGGTAATGACAAGACTCACCATAGCCTGGAGTTCGCGCCGCCAATCAAGGGCACTGAGGGCGACGAGTTGGGACAGAGATGACAAGTGGTAGGGCAAGACAATCCCATATAGCGCAGCAATGACCGTTGGATCAGCGACGACATATCCTAGCCGCAGGCCCGCCAGGGAGAGAGCCTTCGAGAAGGTACGTACCACTGCGACGTTCTCGCCCTGCCACTCAGGAATCTGACGTTGATCAAAGTCATGGTAGGCACGATCCACGATGAAGAGCTGGTGCGCACGCAACCGAGGGAGGGAGCGAAGCTCGGCGGGTTCGACCATCCCGGTGGGGTTGTTTGGGTCACAGATCACCACGAGAGAGGCGTCAGAGGCGATCAAATCTGTCGTCAACTGACCAGAACGACTTCGTTGCCCAGGGATCAGCTCTGTTCGGGTCGCACCGGCGATCTGTGCGTACATTCCATAGGTCGGCTGGGCCACCCAGGCGGTACGCCCCGGACCACCATAGGCCAGAAAGATCGTCTGTAGCACTTCGTTGGATCCATTCCCCACGAAGATAGCCTCCGGATTGACCCCATGTAACTCGCCTAGGCGCTGCCGGAGTTCTACTGCCTGCCGGTCGGGGTAGCGATGAAGAGATGATCGGCGAATCCGAGCCCCAACGTCTAGAAGAAATTCCTCGGGAGGGGCAAGTGGGGACTCATTCGTATTGAGTTTGACCTCTACTTCAAGCTGTGGCGAATGATAGCTGGTGGCCAGAACCTGAGGCTGGGATGGTGATAACATCATGCCCTCCGTCGGATCGAGATGGATTCAGCGTGAGCAGTGAGCCCCTCGACCCTTGCGATCTCCTCGACGGCCCAACCCAGCTCCTCCACTGCACTGGGGCCGATGACCACCGTATGCTGTCGCCGATAGAAGTCCTCTAATCCGAGCCCGCTGGCAAAACGTGCGGTCCCATAGGTTGGCAACACATGTGACGGTCCAGCGACGTAATCCCCAAGAGCAGCAGTCGCATCCACGCCGACAAAGATAACCCCCGCATTCTTGACGAGCCCCGTGTCACTCTCCCCGTCTTGATAGAGCAATTCAAGATGTTCGGGGGCGATCAAGTTTGCGAGCTCGATCGCCTGCTCGCGATCACGGACGAGCGCACCATAGCCATGGGTCGCCAGCGTCGATCGTATCGCATCCAAACGGGACGCCGATCTCACATAGTTCGCCAATGCCGCATCAACGGCATGGAGGTACTGTTCATCCCAGGTCACCAGCCAGGCAAGTCCATGGGGACCATGTTCCGCCTGCACCGCCAAGTCGATCGCTGCATAGCGTGGATCGACCGAGGAGTCAGCGATAACGAGCACCTCAGACGGTCCTGCAAAGGAAGAGCCGACACCCACATCGAGGGCAACCTGGGATTTTGCAAGCGCCACGTAGAGATTTCCAGGACCAACGATGGTGTCAACCCGACCGACACTCTCCGTCCCGTAGGCGAGGGCGGCAATAGCCTGAGCGCCTCCGATTGGATAGACTGTCTCGACCCCAGCCACAAAGCAAGCAGCGAGCGTCGGCTCATCAACGCCGCCTCCAGGCAACGGTGGTGTGGCGACCACCACACGCTCGACGCCGGCGACACTGGCTACCGTGGCGGTGTGCAAGACCGTTGAAGGATAACGGGCGGCACCTCCAGGCACATAGCAACCTGCAGACAGCACCGGAACATTGCGTCGAATCACGGTAATACCATCAGAGGTGACCCGTGACGAAGTCGGCACCTCTGCCTCGTACACCTGTTGAATACGTCGGTGCGCTACGGTCAACGCACGACTCAGTTCAGGCGCAATCGAATGATACGCCGCCTCCATCTCCTCGCGATGGAGGGCGAGGGATCCGAGAGCAACCCCATCGAGTTCCTTAGTAAAGAGCCGAAGGGCCTCATCACCATGCGATCGAACCTCATCAATGATTTCACGTACCCGCCCCACCATCTCTGCGTCGGGCGCTGCGGGTCGAGGGATATCGGTGGTCTGTAATGCCCCTTGAATCGAGCGTAGATCTACGACTTTCAGTGCGTCCTCGAAACCCATCGCTACATTCCTTTCCACGTCTTGCTCTTCCTCATCATCGACGAGAGGAGAGGTTGACCTTTTCTCCCCATCATGTTTCGCCACCTAGGTACCGTTGGCTTGGACCAACCGATACGCTCGATGAGTACGGAGCCCCAACCATCACCCAGACACCCTACCCAGCCAACCGCTTCCTTGGCCAACCCTACGAAGAACCGTTACGATCTGGTGTGATCGGTGCGCAGACCGTGCTGGGCGAGTCTGCGCACCGAGGCCGGAACCTCGACTCCGACAGCCAGGTCTGGTGCCCCTTGAATGTGTCCAAGGCCCGGCTGGGTTAACACGACTCCCGCCCACGTGGGGGTAGCGATGTCCTCTGGGGCATCGTCTGGCCAACCATCAGAGATCTTCAATGACCACTCGTGAATCGGCATCGAGAGGATCATCGTCTGTGCAATCTCTCGCGCAGTAGGTGGCCGCACCTCGGCACTTCTGCCCGGCAGCAACTTCTCCGTCACCACCTCCAACGCCCACGCCTTGTGCTCATCGTCCACAAGCTCGGGTCTTCCAAAGATCACTGCCGATTGATAGCGAATACTCGATTCGAAACTACAGCGTGCCACGATCATCCCATCGACCTGCGTGACCGCCACCGAGACCTCTTCGCCCTGTTTGGCCCGACGCATCCATCCGGAGGCGACCGATCCGTGCATGAGCAGCCGATCATCGGCTCGAGCGATAGCCGTCGGCACTACGAGCGGCCCACGTTCCGTCTGAAGCGCAACGTGGGCAATGATTTGTGCGTCGAGCAACCGGTAGAGAGCAGCGCGGTCCTTTGAAGCCCGATGCCGTTCTCTGGTAAGCTCCGTCCGTTCCATTGGGTAAGCTTAGCAGCGCGAACCGTCGTCGTCTTCAGTGCCCTTGAACTGCTCGAAGTTCCTTCTCTCGCATGCGGCACTCACCACCTGACGTGCGAGAGAGACGATCACGCAGTCGCTCCCAAGCAGCCATCGATGTCGCCGAGGCACCTCCTACCACAAAGTTCATCCCCTTCGGTGCGAGGCCAGCGAACTGGTTATTGGCCATACTCAGAGAACGGCCGTCATCACCTCGCAAATCGACCTGAAGGAGGCTGGTCGCTGCTCGACCGCTGCCGACAATCTCGTTACCACAGATTGTGACATCCCGAAACGTACCACCCACGGCGATGACCGTCGCCTGCGCGCGGCTACCAGCATCGAAATGGAGCGACTGATTCACGAATTGATTGTTGGCAACAAAAACTCCGTGAATTATCGACTGACGACCAAAGGCATCCACATAGAGCGCATCAAAGGCATGTCCTGCATCCACAGGGGAACCCATGGCCGATCCAAGCCAAGGGCCATAACTTGGAACAGCGTTACTCGTTCCAGTCGTATCGATCACCGTATTGCCCGTTACCCAGAGCTGCGACGTTGACCGATAGGCATTTTCGGTGTCGAGACTGATCCCCTGGTTGGTATCGATAACGCGATTGTCTCGCAACCAAAGCTCACGAGCGCCATCATCATAGATTCCTGCCGCATTCGCAGTACCGATACAGCGACCATCCTGCCAGGTACCCGCGGCAGCATTGGTGGTGGTATCGATATCTGCAATCTGGTTACCCTGAACGAGACCGAGCATCGGTTGCGAGGTATGGCTGTACCAACCTTCGATGTCGATGCCAATATTGTCCCCGTTCGTCACCCGATTGCCCGCAAGCACAAAACGGTGCACATCTCCGTTGATGACGAGATTCTCGCTATCGCCTGTTCGCGTATCGCTGATGCGGTTCGCGGCAACCACTACTTGCGAAAGCGCCTCACCCCGCCCGGTCCCGTAATCCTCCACCACGATTCCTAACGCATTGACCGCGGGGTTTGCACAATCGCGTCGGTCCCGCATCGACCGATCAGCTCGATTCACCACAGCGGAGACTGCATCATCGACGATCATGATGTCGTGACATCCCACGCGAATGCATGGCGATGGTGGTGAACCATATCCCCGGGCGGCTACCTCAACGTCGATACCCACTGGCGTGACGACAGAGGAGTCAGCGCTAGCATCGCGAATGTCAAGTCCCATCACCCGTACCCCGCTCGACCCGAGGACCGCGATCGCCGGATTGAGAGCATCAAAGCCGACCGCTGGTGCAACGCTTGGCGTCACCTTTCCAAGTATCACTTCGGCACGTTGTCCCGGGGCCGACTCGATCGTGAGCAGCGCTGGGTCGACCTTGTTGAAGATACGGATCTGGCGTCGGAAGATTCCCTCCAGGCAGATGGTGGTTGCCCGGTGAATAGTGTTGGCAAGGCGAGCGATCAGCGCGTTGAGTTCTACGCTCGAACCCGTGATCTCATAGTCACAAGCAGAAGGTGTCCTAGCAGCGATGAGCCAGTCGCTCTGCTGGTTCACCTCACTCACCCAGCGATCGGGGCTCTTGGGACGGAGTAGGGCCGATGACGTGGCCATGATTGGCGCGCCACTCGGGTCATGGATCCACGAGCTAGGTCCGCAACCAAGGAAGAGAACTCCAGCAGCAACGACCACAACCGCAACGCGCCAAGGTCTCATCGTTGGTCTTGCATCCAATCGCGTCATCTCAGCATGGCTCATTCTCACTCCAGCGGAGGGACCCGTGGACACGATCGCGGTATTCCTGCCGCTGAGGGCAAGACAGACACGCGCCAGGCCCCCTGATCTGATCCCCATCGAACGTCACCACGACACTCCTTTGCAACAGCGATGGTCTATTAACGGCACGCGTCGATCACGTCGCCAAGAGGCGTTCAATGTCGTAGGGGTCTCGGAGGTACCGATCAGCCAGATCAGCAGTATCGATTCCGAATCGGTATCGATCGACCCCCGGAACCGCGACATGTGGATGCCCCAGGAGCCATGCGGTCAACAGTAATCGTCGGTAGATCACCAACGTCGGGAGTAGCGCAAGCGACTCCTCACTCAGAACACGAACCTGAGCGTAGCCAGCCAACCAACCGCGCAAAAACCGTGACGCATCTGGTGAGGTTTCATAGAAGGAGAGACTTGCCACCGCCTCATAGACGTACCATCCAAACCCGCAGTCATCAAAGTCGATGATGCCCGTCAGTGCACCCTCATGGACGAGTAGATTCGCAGCGCGAAGATCGGCATGGAGCAGGCCATATGCCGATTCCCCGCGACTGGCAACACCCATTTGGGCCTCTACTTCACCCTGGGCAGCAGCGACGATCTCATAACTACGCGGCTCGTGAGCGAATGCCGGCTGCCATGACCCCCACCGCGGCGCCTCTCCGGTGAGTGCAGCGGCGTCCCAGCTCCACCGCGTCTGTTGTGTCCGGTCCAGGTCCTCCCCAGAACGATGCAGCAAGGCGGCCATCTCACCAATACGAGACGCCTCGGCAACGATATCACTCTGGGTTGCCATCTCACCAGGAAGCAAGGTAAAGACCACATAGAGACCATCAAAGCAATGCAGCACCTCTTCGCCACGACGGGTGGGCACAACTCCTGGTATCTCGATCGGCAAGGCATCCTTCGCCAGCTGCATCAACCTGAGCTCAGACCGAATGCTCCCCATATCCACGTACCCGTCGCGATACCGGCGTACGGCAAACATTCCTCCTGGACCACCCACCAACCACGTGGTGTTCTCCGATCGCTCCACGCGCACGACATCCGCGCCCACCAGGCACGGCCAGGCGAGTGTCAGCTCATCGAAGGGCAACACCACCTCGACGCCTGACACCTTGTCTACGATCATGCTCCTCACCTTATCCAGATCCCTCTTGCCCTCGCGAACAACGCGCATGAGTCAACGTTGAGTCGCATCCATGGAAACAGCCACGATCCTCAGGGAAATCACGCCACCAACTGCGCTCGAGGGGGTATGCGCTGCGCTAGTATCAATACTATGGTTCTCTAACTGTAACGCTGCTATCTCCTCCAGTTCGATCTCCCGAGGCAAGGACACCATCCGCAGCCCGGTACGTGCGATCGCGAGTCCGGCAGTTTGACCCGATGCCATCTGCGCACAGATACGGAGCGCATGATCGCAGTCGGTCCCATCCCGATCCCTCTACTACTACAAGCTCCTTCCACCACCACGAAGACCAGAATCGGTCGCTGACACCAAGGCTGACAAAGGAAAACAATGCATTCACGTAGATCAATGATCGCTCGGGTCTCTGCGGTCGTCGTTACCTCGGGCCTGTTGTCCGCAGCGGGCGGTGCGGTCTGGCCTTACCTCATCCTCTATCTCCACTTCTCGCGCCACCTTTCCACCCCGCTCGCGGGTACCATCGTAGCCACAGAGGGTATTGCTACCCTGGCCGGGGCGCTCGTCGGTGGGATCCTTGTCGACCGTTTTGGTGCACGCAACACAGCAGCTCTCGGGACCGCCGTGGAGATTCTTGGCTATTTCCTGGTCTTTGTCGCTCGCACCCCCCCACTGTTTTTTGTCGCCTCACTGGTCTTTGGGTTCTCCAATGTCCGCTACTCCGCACGCAATGTAGCGACCTCAAACGCACTTCCCACCGACCTGCCGGCCGCAAAGTTCTTCTCCTATGACTTCATGGCGTCCAATGCTGGCTTTGCGATTGGGACTCTGAGCGGCGGTCTTCTCATCGATCTCCACCGACCATCGACCTTCCTCGACCTCCTCGTCGTTGGCATGGCCTGCGGTGCTCTTGCAGGCGCGGCCTTTCTGTTACTACCTAATGATCGACATGTGAGTGAACATCCGGTGGAACCCAGCTACCGAGAGGCGCTCACCGACCCACGGTTACGTCTCTTCCTCGTCTTCGCAATCTTCCTCTCCTTCACCAGCTATGCCTCCTTCGATACCGGCATCCCTGCACTGATCGGCATCGCGCTACACAAATCACCACAGGTCATCGCCATTGGCTTTGTCATCAACCCGATCCTCATCGTTTTGCTCCAACGACCCGTCTATTCCTTGGTAAGCAGAATGGGGTTTCGTCGAACCCTTCGACTCACGGCGCTCGTCTTTGGGGTCGCCTGGTTGGTCCCGCTCGCCACCGCATACCGACACACAACGACCTTCGTGCTCATCGACCTGGCAATCTTTGCCGCCATCTTCGGTTTTGGCGAGATGTGCTATTCGCCGATTCGAACCCCGGTCCTCCTTGCACTCGCGCCCAAACGCCTCCGTGGGCGCTATTTCGGGTTGAGTCAGTTTTCTCGAGCGCTCGCCAACGTCATCGGCCCAGTGACCGCCACCGAAGCGGTCGGCCATGGCTTGGCCTATCTCTGGCTCGGCGGTCTCTTTGCCATCGGGTCACTCAACGCATCGATTGGCAACCGACTTGGGCGTCAAGTGGAACACCAGGTGGCCCCGACCCCCGACACAACTACTTCCCACAAGGATGACCAGATAACCGGGGATGGTCCTACGGCAGAGTAACAAAACTAGGGTCGAGTTCGTTCATAGATCGCACCCCCAGCAGCTGCATCGTGCGTTGTACCTCACTAGCGAGGATCTCAATGGCACGATCCACCCCAGGCTCACCGCCGGCCATGAGACCATAGAGGTACGCGCGACCGACAAGTACGGCCTTGGCTCCGAGAGCGAGGGCGGCCACGATATCAGCCCCACTCATCACGCCTCCGTCGATCAAAATCTCCGTGTCAGGTCCGACCGCCTCGACGACCGATCTGAGCAACCGCAGAGGAACCGTCGCGCGATCGAGCTGTCTACCACCGTGATTTGAGAGCACGATCGCATCGACCCCGATACCCACGAGACTCTGTGCATCCTCAAGTCGTTGTACACCCTTAACGATCAACTTGCCACGCCAATGGTCTCGAAGGAAGGAGAGATCCTCAATGGTCGCCGAAGGATCAAACATCTTGTTAATCAATGACCCAACCGTTCCTCCATATGCGTGCATGCTAGCGAACTCTAACGGAGGCGTCGTGATGAGATCAAACCACCAAGCTGGGTGCAACGCACCATCGAGAAAAGTCTTTGCGCTAATCTGTGGTGGGATCGTCAGCCCGTTGTAGGCATCACGCAGCCGATTGCCAGCTACCGGAACGTCGACCGTGAGTACGAGCGCCTCATAACCGTGGGCCTCGGCACGGCGTAAAAAATCGAGACCCGCATCTCGATCGCGCCAAAGATAGAGCTGGAACCACCTGCGCACACTTGGTGCGGCGTGCGCAACATCCTCGATGGATGTGGTGCCCATCGTTGAGAGGGCATAGGCGATACCCGCCCGCTCCGCTGCACGGGCGACCGCTGGTTCCCCCTCTGCCCGCATCATTCGGGTAAAACCGGTGGGTGCCAGCGCGAAGGGTAGCGCACTCGTACGACCAAGGAGGTCGATCGTGGTATCGACCTCACCCACATCACGCAAGATCCGCGGATGGAACGTAAGCGCTCGGAACAGCTCCCGAGAGCGAGCCAGCGTCACCTCACCGTCGGCAGCACCGTCGGTATAGTCAAAGACAGCTCTCGGTGTGCGCAACCGTGCTAACGTGCGAAGATCACCAATGGTCTGGGCACGCTCCACCCTCGCACGCCAAAAGTCGAGCCGAGGCGCCCGTGGTACCAACAGTGCTTTGAGTGCCACCACATCAGGTCTTTGACGCTTCATTCTCTCTCCTTTGTTCGACTCACCGCGAAACTCGATCCCTACTCCTTGGTCGCATCACAACAACTCCAGCTGGCCCGCATGCTCATGGAGATGATCGACGCCAAACTCGGTCACGATCTCTTCGACCGTCATCGCTCCAAATTTTGGATGTATCCCCTTCTTACGCAACTGTTCCGGCCTTAACAGTCGGCACAGATCGCTCGTCGCTTCGGCCCGGAGATTGATCTCACTACGAAGCTCTTCCACCGTCAGCGTGGCACGTTGTTCTATTCTGGCAATCCGTTCCGGCGAACGTTTCAGCCTACCAAAGGGCTCCTCCGATTCGCTTGCGAGCACATGCAGGACCTCAGCCAACCAGTACTCCAACATCTCAGAGACGTGAGCGAGTATATGGACAAGATCCCATTGTTCACCGGTTTCAGGATCCGGCTCAGTCATCCCAACCCCTCGGGCCGTGTCCATCGCCTCACGAAAATGCGTCAATGCCGCGTCGAATCGCTCGTCAAGTGTTCCCTCGAGCATGCCATCTCCTCCCCTCGTCGCAAAGCAGTTCGTAGCGAATCAAAACCGTTGCTCAACGCTGCTCGGCTCCGCCATCGGGGTCAAGTCATCCCGCCACCAATGAAAGCCCGTGTCTGCTCTTGCCCACCGAAACCACGACACGGCCGGACTTGACGTACCGATACGGTGCAGAACCGACTGCCAAATGGCAGTGACGACTCGCCAACGTACGAACGACCCACCAACGTAGTATGGATCAAAGGCTAGCACAGCAATTGGCATCGATCCAATGAGTGGTGGGACTAAGTTACCTGTAAGAACTCATACACTGCAAAGGAGCCTAGCAATGGAAACGATCCGAGCACTGGTGGTCCGGGAGTCCACACCACTACCAACCGTCGCGGTCGAGGCACTCCCAGCATCTAGCTTTAGCGAGCGACCCCTCAGGGTGCGCGTCGCCTATTCAACCCTCAACTACAAAGACGGCATGGTGATGAGAGGACAAGGCAGACTCGTGCGGACCTACCCACATATCCCTGGAGTCGATCTGGTCGGCCAAGTCCTATCGGACGCGACCGACACCTACGCTCCTGGAGACTGGATCATCGCGACCGGATTCCGCATCGGCGAACTCTATTGGGGGGGATATGCGGAGGAGGCATTTCTGGAGCCCGCTTGGGCGGTGCGACTCCCCTCCTCGATGACACCACGACAAGCGATGGGCATTGGCACCGCTGGCCTTACCGCCATGCTCGCCATCATGGCACTTGAACACCTCAGCATCCTGCCCGGCTCAGAAGCCCCATTGCTTGTCACCGGCGCAGTGGGAGGCGTTGGCTCCATCGCCATCGCCATCGCGAGTCGCCTTGGGTACACCGTCGCCGGTTCCACTGGGCGTGACACGGAGACTGACTACCTTACGCATCTTGGCGCGTCGATCGTCATCCCACGCAGTGACCTCGACGGCGGACCTGAACGTCCGCTAGAGTCAGAACGCTGGCTCGGTTGCATCGACTCCGTCGGCGGTCAGACCCTCGCACGCGTCCTTGCACAGACAAAGAGCAATGGGGCAATCGCATCAGTAGGTCTCGCTGGAGGGTCAAGCTTCACCGCATCGGTCATGCCGTTCCTCCTCCGCGGCGTCTCGATCGCCGGCATTGACTCAGTCAACGCACCGCTGTCCGAACGCGAGATCGCTTGGAGTCGCCTCGCCGAACTACTTGACCCAGCACTCCTGGAAGAGATGATCACCGAGATCAGCCTCGAACAGCTACCGACCTATGCTGAAAACATACTCGCAGGACAGGTTCGCGGGCGCGTGGTCGTGGCTCTAGACACGGGTCTGTAGGCGTCCCTCAAGTGCCGTGAGGTCGATTGTCAACTTCTCCTGAGTTCCCATCGCCTCTTTCCGTTGCGCCTTATCGGCGTACATCGCTTGATCAGCCTGCGAGAGCAGCGCAGCTAGAGACATCTTCTCACCCTCAAGCGCCGCGACACCGATAGAGACCGGTAGTCGCCGGGCGTCGAAAAGACGGCGTAGCCGACGCGCGAGCTCCTCGGCGTTGATGCGATCAGTCTGTGGTGCAAGGAGGGCGAACTCATCTCCACCGAGACGACCGACGACATCCATCGCACGTAGATTATCACGGAGCGTTCGTGCAAACTTGATCAAGTAATCATCACCGGCCTCATGGCCGTAGAGATCATTGACCGATTTCAAACCATCAAGATCAAAGAGCAAGATCGCCATCGGTGCCGGATTCCGCGAAAGCCGACTGGCCTCCCGCTGCAACACCTCGAGGAAGCCGCGCCGATTCAGTAACTGCGTCAGGGGGTCGTTCGATGCCTGCTCGCCTAAGATAGCGAGCTGATCTGCCAGCGAACGAACCTGGCGCTCGTAGTCGATGCCCATGGCGATCGTGAGCTCGATCATCCGACACAGCGCAATAAGGGTTGGACGCGGACAGCGCAGTTCGCGATTCGAAAAGACCACGGTAGCTAGATTCTCGTCCCTCGCCGCCTCAAATGGCACAAGATATAACGAGGCTAACGGTGAAAAACCGATGTAGTCCGAGAAGATGCGACCTGGCCCTGAGGGCTCAATCGGCACGGCCGTCGACAGATCAACCGCGTTCTCGAATTCGATGACATCGCCTTCGCGTAGAATCCGGGGAACGACACGAACCCTCTCGATCATGTACTTTGACTCAAGCCGTCGCGCCACCATCACGCCCATCGCACCGGCAGCCGTCATGAGCTGCTCGAGTAGCCCGATGAGCGCGCTCTCACCACTGTTGCCCAGAACGCCTATATTGAGTGAATTTGATCGCTGCATTACACCAACCCCTCATGAGCTTCATCGGCCACTGACTGGCTAGCCTTAAAAACTAATCTTGCCTAAGGAGGGATGTGTCTCGCGTCGAGCTGAGCGCTGTCGCGTTAGCACTTGGTGCTGCTATCGCGTGGGGAGCGTGGGGATTTCTCTCCGATCGTGCCTCGATCCGCGCTGCCCCATTGACGCTCTGGGTGACAGTGGTGCTCGTCGAAGCGATAGCTGTCCTACCAGTCGCCTTCTTCATACGACCCGCCTTCTCCTGGCTCACCATCGCTGCGGGTCTCGCCGGTACCGTCGGCTATGCCCTCTTTTTTCTTGCATTGCGTAGAGGTTCCAATGCTGCACCGCTCATCGCCATCACCGCCCTCTACCCAGCGATTACCCTCCTACTACAGGTCATCCTTACCAAAGTCGCGCTCCACCCCCGCCAACTCATAGGCCTGGCGCTTGCTATCATCGCCATAGCCTTGATAGCGCTATGACCAACTGCGATCACCCTTCCATCATCCGCATGCAACACGCCCACCTGGTACGAGGTGCGAGCAGCATTTTTCGTGACCTATCCCTCACCCTCGATAGTGGACAGCGTCTGGCCATCTTGGGGCCGAACGGCATCGGGAAAACTTCGCTCGCGATGGTGCTTGCGGGGAGGCTCCGATTGAGTCGCGGCACGCTTCACCTCCTGGGGGTTAACGTGCACGAGACCGACATCAGAGCCCTACGCCCAAGGATTGGGTATTTCTCAGACGAGCTCACCTCGCGGCTCGCCCCAGATATGACGGCCGAAGAGGTGGTTGCTCTTGGTAGGTTCTCCGGTCTGCGCCGTGAATGGTTTGCGCTCGATGACCATGACCGACTCGAAGCCCGATACCTCCTCGAACTTGTAGGTCTTAACGACTACGCGCAGCGACCACTCGACTCACTCTCCTCGGGTCAACGCCAGCGGGTCCTCCTGGCGCGTTCCTTCTGCGGCACACCACGCTTAACCGTACTCGATGAACCGACCTCTCACCTCGATCTCGTCGCTCGCGAACAGATGATCGAAGCGCTTGAACGCATCCTCGACCAACATCACCACAACGGTGCGCTCGTCATGGTGGCCCACCATCTCGAGGATCTACCGATCTCGATCACTCACACGCTGGTGATGAGTGAGCATGGGTACTGGTTCGGCCCCACTGATGAGGTACTTACCTCGGCAACACTCACCAAAGCCTTCCATCATCCCATTGAGGTGCATCAACTCGCAGGTCGTCGTATCGCTACCGCACTCCGACAGCCATGAGGCTCGCGGGCCACCTCTGGCTCGGCGCGTGCAGTCGGCGACAGCGACCAGACCACCCTCCAATCACGGAACATCGTTGTGGCAAGCGCGATCCAGTGCTACTCCAAGCGAATCAATTCATTCCGATAGCGCCGTGCATTGGCGACATAGAGCGCGACGGCCTCAGCGAACGCCCCTTCAGGGACGCGATCGGGAACGATCGTCGCTGGCACCCCTAATGCCATAGCAAAAGACGGCACATCGGTATCATTCGTCACCATTGCGTTCGCTCCAACCAACGCATGCTCGTGGATCCGAACTCGGTGCAGGACCACTGATGAGGAACCAATCAGACAGTGGTCCTCGACGACGCAACCCTCAAGATGCACGAGATGACCCACGACACATTCGGCGCCAACCACGGTCGGGAGTTCCGCCGTGGCATGGATAACGGTTCCGTCCTGCACGGACGTCTGGGCGCCTATCTCAATACGGCCGTAGTCGCCTCGCAGTACCGCGTGTGGCCAGACCGACGCTTCTTCACCAATCACCACCGAACCAATGATGACGGCGTCGGGGTGGACGAACGCTGAAGCGGCGATCCGCGGAATCTGGCTACCAAGACTATAAATAGGCATAGACCTAGGTTAGCTACACCACTAGACCCCCACTGCTCCCCGTACACGAAGGCAAGAAATCGATCCGATACCTATCGTTGGCCTAAGCCCAACCACGGCTACTAGCCTAAGCATATGGATCGCAATGAACGCTACGCAAGCTCGCTGAAAGTTTGGGCCCAGCTCGAGACATTTCATGACCTCACCTACTTCGCTAAAGAGTGTCGTGAGAGTTACAAGACGCTCGGCGTTGCCGACTCATGGGCCCGCTACTTCGGGGGACGCGCCGCACCGATGGGTCAGGTCGAACCCGGAGTAGTCACCGCCGCATTCTATAGTTTTTCGCATCACAATGTCGAAGCTGCCATCCCATCGGTGTGGAAGATTGCCGCTCCTGAACAGTTCATTACCGCGCGATTCGCGGGCATCCTCGCCACCTGGGATCGCATCATGGGATCATCAACCCTCGCTCCTAGCGTAGAGGTTCTCGCACGCGCCACGCAAATCGCAACCAAGATCTCTCGGCATGGCGAACGCGATGGACACCCTCTCTATGCCGCCAACCTATCCGTGCAACCACCAGATGATCCTATTTCGCAGCTCTTTCATGCAGCCACCCTCATCCGCGAGTACCGAGGGGATTGCCATAATAGCCTCCTCTCCGTAAATCAAATCAACGGCTGTGAGGCCCATATCCTCATGGTGGCGATCGGGGCCGAGCAGCGCTCCACTGCGCAGACGTCAAGAGGTTACACCGACGCCGAATGGACCCATGGCATCGAGAACCTCACGCATCGTGGTCTCATTGCCAAGGATGAGACCATCACACCGGAGGGGCGATCCTTCCGTAGCGATCTCGAGCGAAGAACAAATCTATTGATGGCTCCGCTCTTTGATGTGGCCTCCGATGGGGAACTAACCGAACTCCAAGCACTGGCCGCCCCCATCGAGATGGCGATACACGACTCAGGATCTCTACCCACCTTCCAACGAGTGCATGAGTTGCTTGCCTCATCCTGAAGCCTCTAGAGCTCCCCAGATGAAGGCCCATAGATATCTTGACGTAAGGAGCCTGCCGAGAAGGGGAATTTTGCGGTTCGTCGGAACCCCAAGAATGCCTCTGGAGTAGTCCACCTCAATGACGGCGAAGCATCCTCTACCCGCAGAAGACACTGCCTACTTTAGCGATCGTGCACCGGCCAGAAGGTCCTCTAAATCTGTTCCTTGAGGGAACCGAAGGGCTTACCGGGCGGGCAAAGCGTATGGTGATAACATGAAGCAACGTTCACTGTTCTTACATCTCTGGACCAACGGTTCGCACAACTCTGGACCAGAGATTTGTGCATCTTTGGACCAGAAGTTCGCGAAACTCCGGACCACTATGGTCGAAACTGCAGAGACCATAGGCGCCACGTGCCTGAGACGTCCACTCCTACGCTTGGCCCACAGCGCGTGTTGGGGGTACAGTCTGCACCGCGAATCTTCTTAACACCCTCTCGTTTCCTTGACCTTTTCACAGGAATGTTCTCGAACGGGGATGCCAGCGCTGGCCTAATATTAGGGCCTTGCCAGCTGGAGACCCGGCACAGCTGGCCTCCACACATGGCAACCGTCACGAACTTGGTAAACGGGCAAGCGCTTCGAACTCACCAAGAACCTGTGGATTGGCCACGGAATCACTTGACGCAACCTCTGCGAGCTTCGCTCCAAGAAAGAGGCGCCGTATCGGGACCTCTAACTTCTTCCCATTCAGGGTCTTCGGGATGTCCGAGACGATGAAGATACGATCGGGGACATGCCGGGGTGAAAGCTGTTCTCGCAGGGCAGTACGAACTCTCTGGCGTACATCATCTTCGGTGGCCTTCGGAGTAAGAACAAGAAAGAGTATGAGTTCACCAGTTCGATCAAGAGCCGACGTATCGATGACGAGGGATTCACGCACCCCGTGTATCGCCTCCACCACCCGGTAGAACTCAGCGGTGCCCATACGAACACCACCACGATTCAGTGTTGAATCGGAGCGGCCGTAGATGATGCTGGAACCATCTGGGTAGAACGTAACCCAGTCGCCATGCCTCCAGACACCCGGAAATTGCGCAAAATACGCATCATGATAGCGACTCCGATCCTCATCGTTCCAGAACCCGATCGGCATCGAAGGCATGGGCTCGGTGATCACCAGTTCGCCCATCTGTCCCACCACCGGTGTCCCTGACTCCCCAAAGGCAGCGACGGCTACGCCGAGCGCTCGGGCCGCGATCAAGCCTGCTCTCGTCGGATGCATCGGAGAACTGCCGAGAAAGGCAGTACAGACGTCGGTGCCACCAGAGGCCGAGATGAGCTGGACTGAACCTGGAACATGTTCATACACCCAATCAAATCCATCAATAGTAAGTGGTGCCCCGGTCGAACCAATAGCTCGTAACGACGTACCACGAATGAGCAACCGTGGGTCTACCTCGCCAACCTGTGAGCTGCGAAGAAAGGGAGCAGAGACACCGAAGAAATCGATACCTGCCCGATCAATCAGGCGCCAAAGCTGACCGAGATCGGGGTAGCCTGGTGAACCATCGTAGAGCACGATGGATGCACCGACCAAGAGACCACCCATCAAGAAATTCCACATCATCCAACCCGTGGAGGAGAACCAAAAGAAGGTGCTACCGTCAGTGATTCCGTTCTGGATCTCAAGGACCTTCTTGTGCTCAAGGACGATCCCACCATGCGAGTGAATGATTGCCTTCGGGACACCCGTCGTTCCCGACGAGTAAAGAACCCATAACGGGTGGTTGAAAGGAACCCGCGCAAAGGTAAGCGGCTGCTGGCCCTCGATCGCCTCATCAAAAGAGACCAGTCTCCACGGCCCCGACGTCATGCCAGCCGAGGATCCAGCCACGATAACGGTACCGACGCTCGGTAGTTCATCAAGGATCGCCCGTAGCGTCGTGCTGCGATCGATGAGACGACCGCCGTAACGATACTCAGTCACTGCCAAGACAACCTTTGGCTCAATCTGACGAAAACGATCAACGACCGCGCCGACGCCAAAGTCGGGCGATGTACAGGACCAAATAGCACCGATACTCGCCGTCGCAAAGAGTCCCACCACTGCCTCATAGATATTGGGGAGATAACCCGCTACCCGGTCCCCCACCTCCACACCGGCCGTTCGGAGCGACGCCGCCAACTGCGCGACCGCTCGCCAGAATTCGTGTGCCTCAATCCGTTCGAGCAATCCCGACTCGTCGGCTCTAATGATGCACGCCGGATCCCGGAAGCGGAGGTAGGCCTCTTGTGCATAGTTGACAAAGCCGTCTGGGAAAAAGACGGCATCGGGAAGAGTTCCTATCAGCTCGCGCTCGCCCAGATCACCGGCGAGACGACAAAAACGCGCGATCGAACGCCAGAAGGGCCCAATCTTGGTGATGCTCGCCTGATAGAGGTCATCATAGGCCGTCGAAGTGACCCCTAATCCGTGCCCCTCTGCCCGCAAGTAGGCACCAAGGGGGCCTGACAGGCCTCCATCCGTAGGCTCCCAGAGGATGTCGCCCACCTCGGTCATTGATCCATCTCCTCAATCGTTAAGTCCAGCTGACGCAGGATCTGTTGTGCCTTCAATAACGAACGCCGAACCTTGGCGAGTTCCTGTTGCACCTGTTTAACTTTGACAGGGTCAAGACGTCGGTAACTCAACAACTGCGAGAAGCTCACATCATCAAGCTGGGATAACAGATCCTCGAGGCCCTCCAACATACGCTCGCGGCGCTCATCGGAATCTGTCATGACTACTACTCCTCACCTTGGGTTCGCTTCACCTCATGGATCGCGTAGTTACCTGCTTGGTATCCCTCTCGCAACACCTTCTTGTGGAACTTACCCACCGACGTGCGCGGAATGGCCTCAACAAAGGAAAACCGCTCTGGCAACCACCATTTGACGACTCGGGTGGCGAGAAAATCACGGAGCTCCTCGACCTCGAGATCCTCTCCCGGTTTTACCACCACAAAAGCGAGCGGGCGCTCAAACCAGCGATCGTCGGGGACGGCGATCACGGCCGCCTCTGCCACCTTCGGGTGGGCCATGATGGCATTCTCGAGCTCAATGGAGGAGATCCACTCCCCACCGGATTTGATCACATCCTTGGTGCGATCTACAATCCTCACATACCCCTCCCTATCGACCGTGGCAATATCTCCCGTTCGCAGCCACCCGTCATCGAAGTTCTCAACTCCTTGACCCCCCAAGTAACCTGCGGTAATCCACGGACCACGCACCTCGATCTCCCCGAGTGCCGTGCCATCCCAGGGTTGGACCTGCTGTTGATCGTCCATAATACGTAACTCGACACCAGGAACAACCTTCCCCGCTGTTGCAAGGTAGTCAACAAGGCGCTCACGAGGGGTCCCCGAGGGTGGAATGGCCAGGGTGCACACCGGTGAAGTCTCCGTCATGCCCCACCCTGAGACCATAGGAATGTTGTAGCGCTCGAGGTAGGCCTCGATCAGTGATCGAGGCGTTGCCGATCCTCCGGAGGTCAACATCCGCAAACTCGAGACATCGGTTGGATGTGACTCGAGATAGTGCAACAGATCATTCCAGATCGTTGGGACCCCTGAGGAGAGCGTCGGATGAAAGCGCTCGATCATGGTCGCGAGCGGTTCTGCCTGCAGGAAACGTCCAGGCATAATCATGGTCGAACCGGTGAACCAGCAGGCGTAGGGCGCTCCCCACGCTGCCGCGTGAAACATCGGAACCACGATGAGTGCCACATCACCCTTCGACTCCACGATATTCCAGCTCCGTTGGCTATAAAGAGGTAGCGCACTGATGGCGTGCAGGTAGGTGGAACGATGCGAATATACCACGCCCTTTGGATTACCGGTGGTCCCTGAGCTATAACAGATCATCGCGGCATCGGTCTCTACGACGTCGGGCCACTCCACCACCGGTGCCGCATCGCGCAGAAACTCTTCGTAATCTAGTACCTTGCACCGCTTGGCTATCTGCTCCTTGATGGCCGCATCGGCAGTCGATCCTACCACAATGACTGTCTCCACGCTGGGGCAGGCATCGAGTACCTGTGCCAACTGTGGCAACATCATTCCATCAGCGATGATGGCACGATCACCCGCATCATCGATGACAAATCCGAGTTGATCAGGTGCGAGTCTGAGGTTGAGGGTATGGATGACGGCCCCCATAGCAGGAATACCGAGGTACGCCTCAAGGTGCTGTTGATGATTAAAACAGAACGTTCCTACCCTATCTGAAGGACTGATCCCGATCGCAGTCAGCGCGTTGGCGAGTCGTGCTGCTCGCTCAGCTACCTCCACGAAGCGAGCGCGGACGCCATTGGTACCATCGTAGGTGATCACCTCTGCATCCGGAAAAGCCTGCGACCCATAGCGAAGTATGCCTGCCACCGTCAGCGCACCCTGTTGCATTGTCGATTCCATGATCTTCCCTTTCGCCGTTCGAACTGTAGCCTACCAAAGTTCCACCATGGCTACCAGGCATCTCAGCACCCCGCTATTTGATCGCGCTACCACAATACAAAACATCAGCCAACTCCTACGAGCTCCCTCATCCTCAAGTAGAATGAGTGTGGCCAACCAAGGTTAGCAAAAACAGGTAGATAGGCTCGGCGAGGATCGCCAAGCCGACCCTTGGCCTAGGGATCACTTACGAAGGATCGAGAGACGTCATGTATCATGCCTATCCAACTGAGCTGTGGTTGAGTGATCCGGCAATTGTTGAAGAGATGCTCGCGGAGATACTCAGCAGTCTCGACGATCAGGAGCGGCTGCTCACCGCTGATGTGCTGGCACCGTTGATGTTCGCTCTGGCACCAACACTGATGGACCCCAGCGCAAGCCGTAAGAGTGCGGAACTCACCGCCATCACGCTCCAGCGGTTGGGCTACCCCCCGTCCATGACGCTAACTGTCATCGAGGTGCTAGCAATGACGATCGCAAGGCATCGACGAGACCTCCCCCTTGACATGGTCACCCAACAACGCCAACGACTTCAAGCAAGGGCAATCGATACATTGGACCGACGTCATCGAGCTGAACTGCGATCCGCTCTCGCACTGAGCCATCATGATGCCTTGACAGGACTCATCAATCGGCGTGGATTTATCGATGCCCTAACGGCAAGCCTTCTACGAGCAGAGCGTTCACATACCCAAGTAGCGCTCGCCCTCCTCGACGTCTACGCCCTGACCTCTACCGACAAAAGTATCGAATCCGATCCTCGCGACCGTGATCGCCTATTGGCGAAGCTAGCAAAACAACTCGGTTCTGTTACTCGCTCGACAGACACGGTTGCTCGCCTTGGCGATACCACCTTCGCTCTCCTCATCGAGGCCGCTCATGACCGCGAGGAGGTACTTGCGATCATCGAACGAGAGTTGGGCACGATTGGCTCCATACGGCCTGTCGTCGAGGATGAAGATCCTCCAGCATGGTACGCAGGGCTCGCCATCTCATGGCGGGAGAATGCCGACCCAATGCTTTTGCTTGGCATTGCGGAAGGGGCGCTCTCGCAGGCCCTCGTCACCGGCGCGGAACCTGGCCTCCACCTAGTGACTATGCCAACGGACCACACCCAGCACGAGCCTATCACGACGGCTGGCCTGCGCTCTACCATCTCCGTTGGAGGGGATAATCTCGAGGTACGATATCAGCCGATCGTTGATCTCGGCACTGGACGGATCACCCAATACGAAGCCCTTGTACGTCTGCGGGTGGCCTCTGGTCTCGTTGGCCCTGAAGACTTTATTGATACGCTCGTTCGCGAGGAACGGCGCAGGCTCTTTGAGGTCGTGCTTACCCAAGTGGCCGAGGACATCGAAAAGCACGACGTCGAGACGCCAGTAGCGATCAATATTGAGCCCGACCTCATCTCCGATGAAAACTACGCTCGCACGATCATTGCCATCTGGCGTCAACGTGGACTCTCACCTCATCAGCTGAGGATCGAGATCACCGAGAACCAGAATCTCGTCTCACTCGCCTATGCCCCGCTCGCCCTCCTGAAGAACGCAGGGCACCACATCGCGCTTGACGACTTTGGAACGGGGTATGCGTCCCTGTCGCGCATCATGAGCTTTCCCTTTGATGAAATCAAACTTGACCGGGCGTTCTCGGAGCCCATTGACCTACTCAATGTTGGCTTACCCTTGATGACCGTCGCTATCGATCTGAGCCATCTGATGGAAGTCGAACTCGTCGTCGAAGGTATCGAGGATCCACGAATGCTTCCCGTGCTCCGTGCTCTCGGGGCGCAATTCGGTCAGGGTTATGCGTTGAGCCGTCCGTTGCCGATCGCCGGGGTGCTCGCTCTTCCTGATCCACTCCCCATTTCCACTACGCAATCGTACTCCGCTGTCGTCGCAGCGGTACAAGGCTTCCGCTGGGAGCGTGCAGTACTCTCGCTCGCTGCCAGCGGGCACGAAGGGCTCTTGTCAGAGACACCGTGCCAAGTTGTCAGCAATCTGGGAGATCCCGATCTCATCGCGCTCCATGAGGCCCAACATGAACTGGCCCAACAGGTACTCAGTGCCAACGATAGCGCGACGGTAAAGGAATTTTGTCGGCTAGGGCTCGAACTACGGCGTCGAATCTCTACTCGACTGAACGTCGACTAACCCAAGGGCAAACCCGCCCTCGTCAGCGTTGAGCTCCACTAGCATGGAGCCGGACGCTCCAAGGCGAACGAGTTCACTCACAAGCTTCGCCCTCGACACATGGAGGACGAATCTCCTCGCGCTGACGCCATCGAGAGAACGCGCCCCTTCATGGCCCGCACGCGTCCATGCGAGCAGCCACTGTTCGTCAGCCAAGTGATCACGACAGTCCTCCAATTCTCGGACAAGAGCATCAATGGCACCGGCTAACTGCGCACGGTTTGGGTAAAACATCTCTACAATCCGCATGGGATCGGTACGAGCCACACGTACGCCATCTCGTATCGAACCGGCTGCCAGCCTTCGCAACAATGGACGGTCTGGCGCCTGGCCGACAAGGCGCCCCAACGCAACCGCAGTGACATGGGGCAACGTCGAGACCGTCGCGATGGCACGGTCGTGCTCCGCCAAAGCGATCGGTAGGACCCCGTTGCCCAGCACCAGCGGAACCATCAATGCCCCAGCCAACGCCTCAGGTTCCTCTTGGCCGGAGAGCACGACTGCCCAGTTGGCATCAGTAAAAATCGTGGGGTCTGCGCTCTCGGCCCCATTCCCCTCTCTACCCGCCATCGGATGCAAACTCACGTAGCGCAACGACGACGAAGGGCCCGCATTTCCCATTAATCCGCTCTTTACTGAAGCGATGTCACAGACGATCGGGTGGACGCCGAGCGAGATAGCCGCGCTGTCGAGCTGATCGAGCATCTCTTCGATCAACGGCGTCGGAACGGCAAGTACAATCAACTGACTCCGCCGAACAAGATCACCGAGGGACTCGGCCATCGTGACCCCAAACCGTTGCTCAACGCTATCCATCGACGCCGGATTCAGATCGTAGCCAACCACACCAACATGGCGCACGAGTGCTCCAGCGAGCGATGCGCCCATATGGCCTAGCCCAACGATGCCTACCGGTGCAACCGCCGCTTTACCAATCCTCATGTGCGCGTTCCTACGCCTCCGGACCGGAAGCCTCTTCATAGGAGAGTACTCCGCGAGGAAGCTGAGTCGAAGGAGTGACGACCTCTTTAGCTGTCCAACGCGGATAGCAGCCCATCAGCTTGACTTGATGACCAGCCCGCAGGAGGGAACGCAGCAAAGATCGCACCGGTTCCACGTTGGCATGTCCATCAGCCACAACGACAAAGCAATGGACATCGCGCTCACCTGCCAGCGGGCGCGACAGGATTGATGACATATTGACATCATGGTTCTTAAAGTGATTGGCGATCTCACTCAGCGCGCCAACAGCATCGAAGCGGGGAACGATCGCGAGCATCGTCCGATCGGCGCCTGTTGGAGTAGGTAAGGCGTTCGCCACCAAGGCGTAACGGGTCCGCAATTCACTCACCTGCGCCACCTCAGTTGCAACGGCATTGAGTCCTGCCTGTGCACCGACACTCGGCGGCGCGAGCGCCATCAATCCAGGGTCTCGGGCGCTCACTACTTCATCACAGGCGGCCTTCGTGGAGACTGCATGCCGGACATGCAAGCCACGATGACGGATGAAATCAGCACAGAGATCAAGGATCATTGAGTGAGAGATCACTGTATGAACCGATGCTTCCCCATTGAGAGAGAATCCCCAGATCTCCTCGGCAAGAACAGCCTCGCCAATGATAAACGCATCTTCAGCATCAAAGATCAGTCGATCGAGGGTAAGCGTTAGTTCACCCTCAGTTGAATTCTCAATTGGAAGCACCCCGAGGAGGCCTGGTGTGGTGGATACCGTAAAGATAACCTGCTCCACTGAGGGCATCGGGAGCGGATCAAAATCGGTAAAGCCAAAGAGCTCAATGACGCGATGATCAGAGCTGCCAAGCGGTCCTGCGAAACAGATCATCGGCCGTTCATGGTTCACCACCAACAAAATCCTCCTTCACACCCATCTCCTTCGGTCAAGCCTAGGACGACAACGCTCCCACCACCAACACTCACAGCCCGAACCACCAAGGAGGCGCCACACTGATGCATATACGACTCCAGCGATGGTCGGTCGCTTCTAAGCGACTCCAATGACGCCCGCCCCAAACTCGTATGCCTCGTTCTGGTCGATGGTCGATCACACCACGCCTCCCTTCAACGTCGGGAGTAATCCGGATCTTCGGAAATAAGCGGTAATCTGGGACCAAAATCGACCAGGAATCGGGAAGCCGTTCAGCTGTCTGGAGGTG
>NZ_DAHXOI010000019.1:25729-43340 GCF_027364955.1 Ferrimicrobium sp. | reverse complement strand
CGCTTATGAAGTCCACCCTGAGCGCTTTGTGAGAAAGATTCCAACCCCACCCACCCTCAACACCGAGGTCTGGATCAACCGACCAACTGAGGAGGAGATGAAAGAGGGTCCTTAGGCGGCCGGAAGTTAGCGTTTTGAATACTAAACTGATGAGTACCTCGTACATTTTTTGTAGAGACCTTCCGCAACAAGGCAGGCTCCCTATGGGCATACTGGTGATAGTTGTCGTCGCCAAACCCACAAGGAGCCCTCAACCGTGAAGGATAGTAACCAAGCCATGAACATCCTTGCGGCCTATGACCTCCACCAGGCCTACGATCAAGCAGCCAGAGTGAAACTACTCACGATACGGGACAAAGACAAGAGACGCTTGGTGAGTGCTCCCGCCAAGTGATGCGAGCCTGGAGGTTTTGGAAGACCCCTCGGATTTGGGCGGACTCCAGGGTCTTCTGTCGAGGGACTGGGACTGCCACGTGAGACGCAGATAGGCATCACGGGAGAGTCAATATTGTGTGCTTGCGGTGCACTCCTCGTCCGCAAGTGTTCTGTAGGGGGTTCAACTTTCTTGCTCGGTGTTCGAACAAGCTGGCTTCGCCACCAATTGGTCAGCAGATCTAGCAATCGGCGAGAGCGGTCAGCGATCGACAGATTTCGTGATGTCGATCGCCCAAACTCCCGATTCGCACTACTAAAGCCGATCGCCGGATGCGTTGTAAGTTGTCGAACGACGCTGCGCACTCGACATCAAGTTCATCCTCGTTGCCCAGGGGAATCTCGGTCGGGATGCTGCGCACGGTGCGAGTTATTGGCGCCACTACAATTCCGGTGAGCACGGCGATCGCCTCGTTACGAGTGACCACCAGGACCGGTCGTCGGTTGTCCGCGGCCTGGGCCCACCAGATTTCTCCTTGGGCGGGCAGGGCTACCAAGGTTCCTCTTGGACTAGTGCGCGGGTGGCCTCGTCGAGCCCGCCTAGTTCATCCTCAGTCTGCGGTTGAAGTAGGTAGCCCTCGACTAGGGCACGACCCGTTTGCCGGCGTCGATGGTGCTCCACCAGAGCTTCGAGGCCCAGCCGGACCGCTTCAGAGCGGGTCGCTACTGTTCCTTCGCTGACGAGGGCATCCACCGCGAGGAGAAGCTTATCGTCCACCCTTGTAACCAGTTGTGCCATGCGACCAGTACAGCATACTGTAATGCGACCAGAGACATTCTGGGTCGAGGACGGCGCTCATTGAGCGAATCCTTGCAGACAGGAGGGGGGCGAGATTCGATGGGTCGTTGATGGCTTTTTGGTGTCCGACCGGGGTAATCCGCGAGAGCCACAGTTTCAGGGTCGCACAACACGCCAATGAGGAGGCTCTTTTGGAAGAACGCACATCACCAACAAGCGGACAAGTGAGTCCGTCACCTGGACGTTTGCTATGGGCCCGAGCGAGCGCTTCATCACCCACATGATTAGGCGTTTTGGCGCTACCAAGTCAATGCTCGTGATCGTCTCACCAACAGAGTGGACGACGGTTGAGGGGTCGACCAGTGCCGACCACAGCGCTCTAGTGTGGTCGAATCTTGGTAGCCGGCGGTGAAGTGAGATGGTGGTCCCTGTGGGGGAGTCAAGCCTCGGCTGTCGGTGGAGTGGGAGGAGGAGTCCGTGTGGGCTCGTGGTCGAGTTTGGCAACCTGGATGAAGGCAGCTTGGAGCTGTCGAAGACCATCTTGGAGGGGTTCGCCCACCTCGCCGAGGCGATCCTCAACGGCGCTGAGTATTCCCGCGAAGGCATCGATGGCGAGGCTCGCATCGGTGAGCCTCGGAGGTGTCGCGCCCAGGTAGATAGTGGCAAGCTCGAAGAGGCCGTAGGCGTGGTTCGCCACAATGGTTGCTGGATCTGCACTGAGCAGCTCCTGTTGGAGCTGCATCATGTGTTCTTCCTCTTGGGACATCGAGAGGTGGACCGCCCTTTCATCTCAGGTGAGCAGGAGTTGGTAGGGTAGGGAAGCAGGCTCCTGACTGCTAGAGTAATTCTAGAAGGCTAAGCGGAGTTCTGTCTCCCCCCTACTGTCTCGTTGAAGAGCAGCTGGGTTCGGATAGAGTGATGCTGCCTGCCGTGAAGTTCACAGATTGGAAGGAGTAGCTCTATCGCCTCAGCACCAGACCCCGATGCACGGATCAATGATCAAATTCGTGTCCGTGAGGTTCGCCTCGTTGGACCTGATGGGAATCAGCTTGGCATTAAGTCAATCCAGGAGGCGCTGACGATGTCGCGCGCGCTTGACATGGATCTTGTGGAGGTGGCGCCTATGGCACGACCTCCAGTTGCCAAGATTATGGACTATGGCAAGTTCAAGTTCGATCAGGCCCAGCGCACCAAAGAGTCCAAGCGTAAAGCATCAGCCACGCAGATCAAGGAGATGAAGTATCGTCCCAAGATCGGGGTCGGAGATTTCGATACTAAGACGCGCCAGGTTGCTAAGTTCCTCGCCGAGGGACACAAGGTCAAAGTGACCATCATGTTCCGAGGCAGGGAGATCTTCCATCCGGAACTCGGCCAGGAGATCTTGGAACGGGTCATTGAAGGGGTCAAAGAGGTTGGACGGGTTGAGACCTTTCCAAAACTCGATGGTCGTAACATGCTGATGGTGTTGGTACCAGAGAAGCGTCCCGTTCCGAAGGGTCAGAGCAGTGGATCGCACGGTTCGCATTCGACTAGTTCCCATTTGGATGGTGTTCAGTCAAATGGTACGAACTCGAACGGTGTTCACTCAGAGGTTGCTCCAGCTGGCAGTGGGTCAACGGGCAGCGCGCCCAGTGACACAGCGGCCAAGGTCGCGACAGCTAGCGACGGCAGTCCCTCCGCGCCGACGACCAGTGTTGACGTTGATAGGAGCTCTACTCCAGAGGCAGGAGCAGTGCCGACGACGGCGCTTGTTCCTGATGCGAAGGTAGTGGATGACGCGACCACTCGCTAGGTGCCGATAGACGGAATCTCTGCGAGCTAGGCCGGCTGGCGCTAGTCTTAGATCGGCTTGTCTTGGTAAGAGAACGTTGTCGTTGGTTCAACTCAGAGGAGATGGATCCAGAATGGTGGCATTCGGGGTAGATGTAATCGGGACAGATGCATTCGGGGCAGGTCGATTCGTCGGTCTCGTTCACCCTGATGGCCCTTGGTTGGTTGTGCGCTGGTTGGAACGGATAGGTCAAGCCCAGGGATCTGGGTCGGGGCAAGGGACAGTGTGAGGTAAGACCTGAGTGGTAAGAGTTGAGTGTCCATCGAGAAGGTGGACGATAGTAGGTTGATCGTCGCGGTGTGAGGTGCTAGGCCTCGAGAGATGGTTCTAGGCCTCGAGAGATGGTTCTAGGCCTCGAGAGATGGTTCTAGGCAGTGCGCTACGAAGACAGATTACCGAGTAATTCTGTCGGTGTGGCGCTATGAACTGCCGCAATGGGGTAGCTGCAATCAACAAGGAAGTCCAATGCACCGGAAGGTGCTTGGAAGGTAGAAAGGTGAGAAAAATGCCGAAGATGAAGACTGACAAGGGAGCGAAGGCTCGATTCAAGGTGACGGGTACTGGCAAGTTGCGACGACAGCATGCGTTCACCTCACATCTGTTGGAGAAGAAGTCATCGCGCCGGATGCGTCACCTGCATCAGAGCGTTGAGGTCTCGAGTGGTGACGCTCGTCGTGTGAAGAAGTTGTTGGGGCGTTAGTTAAGCCGGTCGGGAAAGGTTCAAAGGAGAAAACATGGCACGGGTTAAACGATCCATCAATTCAAAGAAGCATCGCCGCAAGATACTTGAGCTAGCAAGTGGTTATTATGGCAACAAGAGTCGGAGCTATCGGGCCGCTCATGAGCAGGTCATGCACTCGTTGCAGTACGCCTATCGTGACCGACGAGCACGCAAGGGTGAGTTTCGCCGCCTCTGGATTCAGCGTATCAACGCCGCTGCCCGGATCAACGGTACGAGTTACTCACGGCTGATGTTCCAGATGAAGGAGGCTGGGGTCGAGGTCGATCGCAAGATCTTGGCCGACCTCGCTGTCACGGATCCGGGTGCCTTTGCGCGTCTGGTGAGTTCGGTCTCTGGTCGCTAACGCTTCACAAGCCGAACTGGCTCATCTTCGTGAGCTACTTCGCTCTCGCGCCGAACGCCGAGCTTCGGGCACCTACGTGCTCGAAGGTCGGCGTTCCCTCGATCAGGCCATCGCGCTTGGAGAGGCTATCGGGACGGTCTTTGTCACCGAGGCGCGGTTTGAGAACTATCGCCACTTGGGTGATCAGGTCCGCGTCGTTCCGGAGCGTCGTCTCGCCCAGGTCTCTTCCCTGACGAACACCGATGGCGTTATCGGTCTCGCTCCGCTACGGTTGGCGAGCCTCGCGTTCCTCGCCAACCAGGAGTGCATTCTCGTTCCGGTGGGTCTCCAGGATCCTGGTAACCTTGGAACGTTGATCCGGTCAGCACTTGCCTTCTTCTCTCAAGTTGGGCTTCTCGTCGGGCCAAAAACCGTTGATCCTTTCTCTCCCAAGGTGGTACGGGCTACGACGGGATTGATCTCATTGGTGGCGGTGTGTGAAGTAGATGACTATGAACAGAGTCTTGTTGAGCTCGGTGAGATAGGGGTGAGCCGCCTCGCCTTGCTCCCTCACAAGCAGGGCAACCTTGCCCATGCCCGGTCGCTGACCCCGTTGGCGTTGCTAGTGGGTTCTGAGGCACATGGCATTGAGGATGCACTCCTCGAGCATTGCGATGCGGTGGTCTCGATCCCCCAGCGTAACCAAGTCGAGTCGCTGAACGCTGGTGTCGCAGGATCGATTGCTCTCTTTCAATTGGCACAGGCAGCTGGCTACTCTGACGGAGACGTGAGGTAGAGTTTTCGTCCGGTCGCTCTGTCATTTGAGCTTGGTGGTGCAACT
Source organism: Ferrimicrobium sp. (assembly GCF_027364955.1). Lineage (NCBI taxonomy): Bacteria > Bacillati > Actinomycetota > Acidimicrobiia > Acidimicrobiales > Acidimicrobiaceae > Ferrimicrobium > Ferrimicrobium sp. Next base: position 38,433 of record NZ_DAHXOI010000019.1, on the reverse strand, counting down.
ACCGGTCGGCTAACCTAGAGGGATGGGAGGTCACAGTTACCCTCAAGGCAAACCTCGTCGGTTCCTGACTGAGCCGGCTCGTCCGCAGTTCATCAGGGATCGTCCGAACGCGTATTGGTACGCGGTGGCTGCGGTGTGTTTTGGTGCCTTTATGGGGCAATTAGACGCTAGCATCGTAACGCTCGCCTTTCCTACCATGCAGAGACAGTTCGGGGTAACCGTAGGTGCAGTGCAATGGGTTGGCCTCGCATATCTTCTCATGTTGGTCGCGAGTCTGATCGCGGTGGGTCGCTATGCCGATATGGTCGGCCGCAAACTCATGTACACCTTTGGTTTTGTGGTCTTTATTATCGGCTCTGCCCTGTGTGGCTTCGCTCCTGACCTTACGTTGCTCATTGTTTTTCGCGTGATTGAGGCGGCTGGTGCGGCCATGCTCCAAGCCAACAGTGTTGCGATTGTTGCTGGGGTGATGCCGAAGGAGAAGCTGGGTCGAGGAATCGGAGTACAGGGTGCAGCACAAGCCCTCGGTCTCGCCCTTGGTCCAATGGTGGGAGGACTACTGATTGGACTCGGAGGATGGCCGTTAATTTTCTTTGTCAACGTTCCTGTGGGCATCGTTGCCACCGTTATGGCCTGGTATCTTATCCCCCGCACGCGCAAACTGGCTGCACACACTGCTTTTGACTGGCTTGGCCTGGCTATCTTCGCACCCATTGGGGTGGCGCTCATGCTGGCTCTTTCGTTGGGCAATCAACTGGGTTGGAGCTCTCCATTTGTCATTTCGATGTGGATCATCGCGGTGGTAGGCATGGTTTTGTTCGTGCGGCGGGAAAGTCGGACTGCACACCCAATGTTGGACTTGACCTTGATGAAGGTCAAAGCATTCTGGGCCGGCGTTGTCAGTGGCTGGTTGATCTACTTTGTGATCTTTGGTGTTCTCTTTGTGGTCCCGTACTATCTCGAACGGACACTGCAGTTCTCGTCCACTAGGACTGGGCTAGAGCTACTAGCGATGCCACTGGCGATCGGGATTTTCTCGCCGCTTTCCGGTCGATTCGCGGACCGACTAGGGGCCCAGCCTCTCATGATTTTTGGAATGAGCCTCAGTGTGATCTCCTTGTTAGTCATGGCGTTCGACCATGGCAACCTTCTGCTTCTCGTTCAACTCTTCGCGGTTGGTGCTGGGCTGGGCATGTCGACAGCGCCCAATAACGCGGCGACAATGGGGGCTGCCCCCGCGCACTCTTCCGGTGTGGCTAGTGGAGTCTTGAATATGTCTCGGGGGCTAGGCACCGCAGTGGGCCTTGCTCTGACTGGAGTAGTTTTTGCTATCTTTGCGACCACGCACCCCATCAATCCTGTGCTAGTGGCAGAGGGCTTCAAGTATGCAGCCATCTTTCTCGCTGGTATATCCTTCATTGCAGTCATTGTCTCCATTATTCGTGGCAACGGTTCACTCGCATCGGATCCAACACTCTTGGTTGAGTAAGCCAGTTAGGGATTGCCATCGGGTCCGACCCCTCCTGCTTTCGAGGCTGATCTCTGGGGGCGTGCTGGTTGAGGGTTGCAACAGTCGTCGTAGCGACACACCACAATGATTAGTAATGAACTCGGCTGATTGGGCACCGTCCCAGGGTATAGATCCACATACCGCATATAGACATACCGCATATAGATGGTATCGGACGGGGAAGATGCCCGTCCCAGCATCCAAAGTTGGCCAGCTCATTCTGGTTGGAGATCTAGAGTCTAAAGAACCACAACATGGATCGTCGGTTATCTATGCTCGAGTCTCGTCGTCTGACCAAAAACAAGACCTAGACAGACAGGTGGCGCGAGTGCTGGCTTTCGCTACCGAACACCGATATTTGCTAGAGCGGGTAGTGACCGAAGTTGGTTCCGCTCGCAACACAGACACACGCAAGTTTCTGTCACTCTTGAATGACCCCACCATTCTGGTTGAGCATCGAGACCGCTGCTGTCGGTTTTCGAGCCGAATATGTGGAGGCTGCGCTTAGGTGCACAATCGAGAGGATTGATCGTGCTTGACACCGCCAAGGTAGATGATGATCTTGTCCGCGATACAACAGAGTTGTTGACCCCTCTATGTGCCCGACCCTATGGACCTAGGTCGGCTGTCAGCAGAGCACAGTGTGCTATTGATGGTGTTAGCTCTCCATCCAAACAACAAGTCTTCGAACTCGGATGTCACTCATCGACGACACCAAGGCGTCTACCGGACGGATCGTACCCGCAGGAGAACTGGCAACGGGACACGATTATCTGCGACTGCAGAGACGACGCAGTCAAGGTTGTGGTTCCTGACTGAGCAAGAGAGGTCAGTCCGGGTCTTCAGTGGAGGTGAATCCGCCATTTGCGGCGAGATTGGGCGTGAGTTCGCCACGTGAGTCTTTGTGTAGATAATAATGTAGTCTCCGTTTGGAGTCTCGCCATCGGCATTTGTTGACCGATCTCCGGGTTCTGACACGTCCTGTTGCATTGTTCAGCTCTGCGGTTGGATCAGGACAAATTCCCGAACTCTGACCCCAATAGTGTTGGTGTGTTCGATCCAAGTCCTGCAGCATTTGCGTGACGTAAGTTCCCCGGGATGACTATTGCATATCCCTATCATCACCAATGGCCGAGGTCAGCGTTTATCCTGGTTATGAACGCCGAAGAGAAAGGTATCCTCCGCATGGCCGAGATTGACGCGACACTGGCGGAGCTCGCAGACTTCTGCGACGAGAGCGTCGCCAAGCTAAGCACTGTAATGACCAACGCTGAGTTGATCGCCGCTAAGGAGGCGATTCACGCGCACACCACCCCGCTCGCCACGATCCAGAAGGCGATGCGCAACATCGCTCCAGAGGATCGTCCGCGTATCGGCGCCGCCTTGCATGAGGTTCGGTCACGACTTGAGGGTGCGATCGATGTCAGCGAGCGTCGTGTCAACGAGGTCGAACTCGCCAACCGCCTTCGAACTGAGCATGACGACATCGCCGCCTACCTGCATCCAGGACGATTACGCGGCACGGGTGCCCTCCATCTTCTCACCCAGACGCGGATGATGCTCGAGGACCTCTTCATTGGGATGGGTTTTGTAGTTGCAGAGGGCCCAGAGGTGGAGACCGAGTGGCACAACTTCGAAGCCCTCAATATCCCCAAGTTCCACCCGGCGCGGGCGAACCAGGATAGCTTCTATCTGAACTACGGCGAGCCGGAGTCGACGCTCCTTAGGACCCACACCTCACCGGTGCAGGTCAGATTGATGCAGACGAGTGAGCTTCCGATCTACGCCATCGTGCCTGGCCGTGTCTATCGGCGTGATACCCCCGATGCTCGTCACACCCCCGCCTTTCACCAGCTTGAGGCCTTGGTGGTGGATAAGGGAATCACCTTTGCGAACTTAAAGGCGACGATCGAGGCCTTCACCTCTGCCTATTTTGGTCCTGACATCGAGGCTCGACTCCGCCCGGCCTACTTTCCCTTTACCGAACCCTCAGCGGAGTTTGAGATTACCTGCACCGTCTGCAAGGGCGATGGGTGTCGCACCTGCTCAGGTACGGGTTGGATCGAGCTTGGTGGATCGGGGATGGTGCACCCGAACGTCTTTGCCCATGTCGGGATCGATCCCGAGGTCTACAGCGGTTTTGCCTTTGGCTTTGGGATCGATCGGTTGGTGCAGATGAAGGTCGCCCTGGGTGACATGCGCATTTTGCCGGAGAATGATCTACGTGTGCTTGCACAGATGAGGGGAGTGTTGTGAAGATAACCCTGACATGGTTGGCCGAGTTCCTCGATCTCGGTGCTCTGTTCGAGGTCGACGAGGCGGTTCGTGTTGGTCCTGGCCATTCGGGTGTGCGACAACTCGTGGATGCAATGAACGAACTCGGTATGGTGGTCGAGGGGGTCGAGCACGCACCTGCCTCCCTCGATGGGGTCGTGGTGGCCGAGGTCGTCTCGCTCGAACCCATCGAGGGTGCTGACAGGATCCGTGCGACTCTCGTCAACGACGGCGAGGGGGAGCCCAAGTCGGTTGTCTGTGGAGCCTGGAACTTTAAGGTAGGGGATAAGGTGCCCTGGGCTCGCCCGGGTGTGACCCTCCCTACGGGTATGACGCTGAGCGAGCGCAAGATGCGCGGTGTCGTCTCACTCGGGATGCTCTGCTCACCGGTAGAGGTGGGGGTCTCCTCTGAGGCTGGTGGCCTGTTGGTCCTTGATCCCCTGACACCAGCCGGGGTGGACTTTGGGGCATACTTCGGGATCTCAGACGATATCGTCTTTGACCTAGCGATTGAGGCCAATCGACCCGATGCGAACTGCGTTCTTGGGGTGGCTCGCGATCTCGCTGCCTGGCTTCGGGTCGATTTCTGGACGCCCGAGCCCCCAATCACCCTGGAGGTGATGGACGATCCTAAGCCCAACACCGATTCTCGGGCCTCAGATCGCCTGTTGGTCGCCTCACTCGGTGGGATTGAGACGGCTACTTTTGCACTCCGGTTGAGTCGGCGCCTACACCTTGGTGGCATGCGCTCGATCTCGCCGGTGGTCGATGCGAGCAACTATGTGATGCTTGAGATCGGTCAGCCGACCCACCCCTATGACGCGACACAGCTCGGGGGAGGCACCATCGCTGCGCGTTTTGCGAGCGTTGGCGAGGGGATCGTCACGTTGGATGGATCGACGCGAGCGCTCGAGACCTCCGATATCGTCATCGTCGATGGCAACGACCAGGTCGTGGGTCTCGCCGGTGTGATGGGTGGGCTCGCCACCGAGGTGAGCGAGGCGACCACCTCGGTGTTGCTCGAGGCTGCACACTTTCCCGCGGACCGGATCGCGCGAACCGCGAAGCGGTTGAACGCCCGGAGTGAGGCATCGGCCCGTTTCGAGCGCGGTACCGATCCTGCGATCCTTGAACTGGCGATCGTCCGAATCGCTGAGCTGGCGAACCTTCGGATCGAGGGACCGATACGGCGCCGGATCGATGCTACTGGGCCAGCGTCCCCGATTGAGGTACGCCCCACTCGCGTCGGTGCGATCCTTGGCCACGAGTCAGTCGATGAGCTCCTTTGTGTACTCGAACCCGGTGGGCCATTGGAGCGTATTGGGTTTCGCATCGAGCAGGCCGGGGCGCTCTATCGAGTTACACCCCCCAGCTTTCGCCCCGATGTGGGGAGCGAGATCGAGGCGATCGAGGAGATCGCTCGCCATTTTGGGTATCAACGGATCACCTCGACGCCGCTCACAGTTGCGACCACTGGCGGTCTGACCGAGCGCCAGCAGCTGATTCGTCGTCTCAAGGGGCTGCTCGCGGGCATGGGAGTCTTTGAGGCCTGGTCGGTGACCCTTGTCTCTCCTGAGGAGCGAGAGCGAGCGGGAGGTGCAGGCGAACCGATCGAGTTGGCTGATCCGCTGGTTGCACAGGAGTCTGAACTGCGCCAGACGGTGCTGGCGGGACTGCTCCGCTCCCTTCGAGTAAACGTTACTCGGCGATCGAGCCCGGTTGCCCTCTTCGAGGTCGGGCCAGTGATGCAGCGGTGGCCGGTGGATGGATCGGCCCCAAGTAGCGATTCGTCGGAACAAGTCTCCTTGCCCGATGAGAGACTCAGGCTCGGGGTGCTGATCGAGGGGGATGATAATGGGTTGGCGGTGATCGCGCCGGTGCTGACCGCAGTTGAACGGCTCTTCGGTCTTGATGGTGTGCTCGGCGTGGCCGCTATCGGAGAGGATCTGATCGGCTGGCCCGAGCTGCACCCTGGTCGACGATCACAACTTCGCTTGGGCGAGGAGGTGGTGGGTGTAGTCGGTGAGCTCCATCCTCGCCAGATCCCTGAGGAGCTCGTTCACCTGGTGGAGGGTCGTTTTGGCTACCTGGAGATCGACTTTGAGCCCCTTGTCTCCTCAATGCAACCGATTCGCCGGGTCGAGGTCCCCTCGGTCTACACGGCGAGCACCCTGGATCTCTCCTTCTCAATCGGGCGTGATGCTCCCTTAGGGCCACTCGTGGCACTCATCGAGGAGGCGGCGGGTGATTTGGGGGCTGATCTGGCGGTTTTTGATCGGTATGTGCCAACCGATGACCCCGAACATATCTATGTGGGTCTTCGACTTCGCCTTGAATCAGATCAGGGAGTGATCACTGAGGGTACACTCCAGTCTCTTATTGACACCATTGACGCACGTGCAGCAGTGCTGGGGGCACAGCTTCGTCGAGGCTGAGTTTCCGATGGTGCTGGTGATCCTTTGGTTGAGGATGTCTTGTTATCGTGCCGGTTGCCCGGTTGTGAGAGGCGCTGCGCTGGGTTGATAATAGGTTGAGTGGTACTCAGTCAAGATACATGCGTAGGGTGCTCACTACTTATCGATGTCGTCATTGGTTAGGTAGCCTCTCGCGGTGGCTTCAACGGATAGCGGAGAGGTGCTCAGAATCGGCGGTCCCATACTGTTACATGCGCCATATGGCGTAGTTACGCTATTCCTGTAGATAAATGCATATTTCTGGTGTATGCCATGCATATCGAGCGTAATAGATGCGGTTCAGTGACGGTAAGTGCCTGACGTCACCTCGTTAGATATTTGGATAACCTCGACTTCGATAAGTTGGACAATACTATAGCTTTGCTTAGGATGGGTGTATCGGGCTGCCAACCTGTCCGGTCATCCGTACAAGTTGGACCCCGCGACGATAGTGAGCTGCCTGTATGGGTGGTGCTAGCTGCTTCACCGGCTAATTGTTCTTCAGCTCCATTGGCAGCTGTGTACCTGGTAGATTGTTTAGCGTGTCACCTATAGATTTCGTAGTCCTGTTGGCGTTGATCTCGATCCTGGCTGGCGTGCTCGGTTCGTTGGTCGGTCTCGGTGGGGGAGTCATCGTCGTCCCAGTGTTGACGCTGCTCTTTCACGTCGATATTCGACTGGCGATCGGGGCATCCATTATCTCGGTGATCGCGACCTCGTCAGGGGCAGCCGCCGCCTACGTACGAGAGCGTATGACGAACTTGAGAGCAGGTATGTTCTTGGAGATCGCCACGACGACGGGTGCGGTGACGGGCGCGTATTTAACCACCGTCCTGCCTGCGAGGTTCCTGTTTATCCTCTTTGGAGTGGTCTTAGGCTACTCGGCAATCGCGATGTATCGTAAGCGCAAGGCGGTCTCACTACTCACGGTCTCCAACGACAGGATCGCAAACTACTTCAAGCTCCATGGTAGTTACTACGACGACGCTGAGAAGAAAGAGATCAGCTACAAGGTGGTTGGCACCAAGCCAGGCCTCGCGCTGATGTTCGTCGCAGGTATGGTCTCGGCTCTGCTGGGTATTGGTTCAGGTGCGCTGAAGGTTCCGGCGATGGACTTAGCGATGCACCTCCCGATGAAGGTCTCCACTGCTACGTCTAATTTTATGATCGGGGTGACGGCGGCAGCGAGTGCCGGTGTCTACTTCGCTCGAGGCCAGATCGACCCGATCATCGCGGCTCCAGTCGCCGCTGGTGTGCTTGGCGGCTCCATGCTGGGAGCCAAGGTGTTGGGTCGTATTCATTCTGCCAAGGTGCGAATGCTGTTTGTGGTGGTGCTTGCCGTCATCGCTATCGAGATGTTCCAAAGGGGGTTGTTCTAAATGGCACAGCGTGAAAAGACTCCAGAGGAGCTGGAGCGGCTCGAACAGAAGGTCCGCCAGACCGAGATCGCGATCAGCTGGGTGTTGCGCATTGGCGTCGTTCTCTCAGTGATCATCGTGACGATCGGGTTGGTGATCATCTTCATTCATCATCCTGGGTATGCCAAGATCACCGGTGGGGTCTCCTATCATACGGTTGCTGGCAGGACAGCACTCTTTCCGCACACCTTTGGTGGCATCATCAAGTACCTAAAGGCCGGCAAGAACGGTGAGGGACGTGGGATCGTCGTCATGGGGCTCATTGTGCTTCTCCTCACCCCGATCCTGCGAGTGGTGACCGGTGTAGTGAGCTTCATCTACGAGGATGACCCACCGATGGCGATCGTGACCGCCTTTGTGCTCTTTGTGTTGATCATGTCGTTCGTACTCTCAGGAGCATAAGACGTAAACTGATCGCCGGATCTGTCTCTCGAAGTCCCTAACATCAAGTTGGGGACTTCTTGGTTTTTGGTGTTCTTCTTGCCATGTCTACCTTGGTGGACCAACTCTCGTCAGCAGCTCTTCGAACGGATCGGGTTGGGCTCTGGAAGGGTCGATGGGGCCGGCCATGGAGTTTGGACCCTGGGGTGTACCAGGCGAAGGGTCCCTCTGGCGATGGGCAGCGATTCGGGAGTTGGTTAGGGTGCGTTCATGGTGTGACATGAGCCTCGGGTTATGGAGGTTTCGGCCATGTGCTGTCGTTTCCTGGGTGGCCAAAGGATTCGGATTGCGTGCTGACTTCGCTTTAGGAGATGCTGGTGGTGGCGACCCGGTGGCCTTATTGCCTGTTGCGATAGCTTGATTGCCTGGTGCGATACTTGCTGAGCCGTGTGGGTTTGGGAAGAGCTGGTCCTATCGGGTTGGGGCAGGGCTAGCCTTGACGCGACGCCAAAGCTGAGTAACGAGAGTTTAGCTAACTTGTATCTTGGGAGGATCCCTTCAGCGAGGTAGGCATCCAGTGCCATCCGCAACTTAGGGAGTACCTGACAATCTCTGGTGCAACAGCGTCTCTTCGACGTCCCCTGAGTTGCCATTGGGACTCGGCTCAGGGTTTCGCTGTTGGAGGACAGTGGACTGGAAGACTGCTGTCGAGAGGGTGCGGTTAGCGCTCCCTTTCGGGAACGAGAATCGTGGCGCTGGGTTTGGTCGTGACATCCATGCTGCTCAGTCGGAGGTGAGGTGTAGAACGGCAGCCTTACCGATCATTGGCCATGGGCGGGTTGAGTGGTGGGGATGCGGACAAGACTCACCACGGGAGGTGCTCCGTGAGACCCCAGGCGTGACAGGTTCTCGAACGATACTGGCGCGCGCTAGCGTGCTCGACCATAGTGGCGAAGGATCGCCTCCGTTACAATGCCGGACATCGAGAGAGTCACTCCGTCCTTCATGCGTTTGAGCCCCAGCGCCTCTGACTCGGTGAGATAGAGCGGGACGGAGCGTGGTTCGTCAAGGCGCTTTCTACGGCGAATGACCCTCGGAGGCCCGAAAGGATCCTCTTCTTGTACGCTCGGCACGGCGAACTGAGAAGCGATCTCGCGGTAGCGTTCACGAAGCGCGATCATCACTACCTGACCGCGAGCTAGTTGGGTCTTTCGAGTCGCTCGGTCGAGGACTTCGCGAGCCTCGCGCGGGAGCGAGAGTGTAACCACTCGCAGGTTGCCGTTCGGTGTTCCTGGAATAGCGTCCGATTGTGATTTGCTCGGTCCTGTTGTCCTGGTCGGCGTTTCGGCATGGCAGTTTTCCGCTTGGAGCTTGCGCGTTTCGGCAACGGTGGGAGGAGTCATTTGAACGGTAGCTGGCAAGTACGGCAGGTCGATGCCGGTGTCCTCATGGGAGAGTGGTTCTGGAGTCAGAGGAGGTGGGATTGGGAGTGTTCCGCCAAAGTCCTCAGCTATCTCGCTGGCATGGCGATCAAAGTAGTGGTCTGATTGCATGCTACGCTCCTTTGGTCTCAGCTTGGGGGATTGATGGTGATGTTGTTGTTAATACGGGATCGCCGGTTGAATGGGTGTGGGGAGCGGCGAGTGATAGGTAAAGACATTCGGGTATTTGAGACACCACGACAGTTGTATAAAGTTTTCTGAGCTGAGGTGTCTGTTGGAAATCTGGGAGACTCAGAGTTCTCTGAGGCAGCGAGAACATGCGATAAATTGGGTGACCGAGTTGCGCGAAGGTGGGCAGTCGGCAGTGTTGCGGACAGCGCGGCGCGGGCAAATTTTGGGCAGTGAGCATCGTAGGGAAACAACGAGAGGGTGTCGAAAGTGTTGGAATTTTGATGGACTGCATCAGCACGCGGGCGAACGGCACTGGAGACACGGTGCTTTTTGGGTGGGAGTCGTGACAACGTCGAAATTGATGGATCGAGCGGCGTGAGAGGCGTGGTTGTGTCGCGACGCTTGTCGTCAAAGGAGAGACATCGCTGAGTTGATCTGCGATTGGTGTTCCTGGGTGGTTGGGATGAGTCGGGACCCGTCACGGGATGGTTGGCATGAGCTATGGTCTCTGTTTGGACAGGGGTAACGGGTTCGCCTGCGTTTTGAGAGGGGCGAAAGAAGCACATTACCAGAGCGCCGTCAATGACCAAAGGGTTGACCTTGGAACCCATTTAGTTGGGGGTAGGGAATTCTGTATTGACGCAAAGGCCAAGGTGAGCATCCAGCACCGCTACCAAGGAAGGACGGCAGGAGCCGACGAATTGGAGGAATTGGAGATAGATCCAAAGGCAAGTGAGATGTTCCTTTTGACTGCGATGAGATGACCGGCTGTTGGACGACTGGAGATGGGAGCTCTGGCAGGTTCTCAACTTGGTGCGCGAACACCTTATGGTGCTGGTTCTTGGCACACTCATTTGACTTTAGGCAGGAAGTGTTTGCGAGCCTCATGACGAACCTAGCTTAGCATGATCTGAGGCTGGGCAGCTTCATCTATCGGTAAAGTCACTGAACCGCCGTGTGTACGTATGGTAGTGATACGAGCCAAGTGCGAGCTTAATATGCAAGCGTTGTCTCACTGGGTAGAACCTAGTGGCAGTTTGCTCCGCAGGCCTCGCCTCGACCTTCGGTTCTGATGCCCAAGGGCAGATCGGGTGGGTGAATCTGGAGGAATTATCACGTGTAGAGGGAAAATGTGCGCCAGGAGTGGGAAAATGGAGCGTTATCGGGTGTAGGTCTGGAAATCTTTAGATATTTTTCAAAATAATGCAGTGATTGGGCTAAGAGTGTGATTGAATAGAAATCGCGTCTTCTTCGGATCGCCGCCATTTGCTCGATGGCAAGGCTGCGTTAGGTGGAAATAAACGCATTTGAGGTTGACCGGGATAGCCGGTCTGGGTTGATTGGGAGCGGGTATCCGGTGAGACTGCTGAGTGTGCGCGCAGTGACGAGCGGTGTGATCAGATCAGCGATGGCGGTAGTCGCCTTAGTCGGTGCCGTTGGATTGGCATCTCTGGGCTCAAGCGACCTCGCGCACTCAGCATTGACTGTGAATAATCAGCCCGCGCCCGCGCCCAGCACTGGTAGCTGTGGGCCGGGTTCGACTTACTCTTCGGCCTGCACTGGCAACGAATGGTTGCTTGCCTATAGTTCGGTCAACCAGCCGGATGGGCCACCTCAACCTTCCTTCGGACAGTCGGCATCGTTCTATTACGAAGATGAGACTCCGTATTTCTCCTCGTTACAGTCAGCTCTCCCGGGCCAACCAACGCCACCGGCACAGTCGTCTGCGACAGCTCCAACTCTTCAGATCTTCAATAGTTCTGGCACTGCCGTCTACTCGAAAACATATCCCGGGTCTTCCAAGACTCCTCAAACTGTTTATGACGGATCGTATAGTGCTCCCTCATCGTCCGAGTTGGCTTACCTTTCTTCTTTGGCGCCAACTAATCGAGTATCCTCTCCTGTGCAGACAGGATCGACTCCAAATGCCTATGACAACTACGTGCCGGCGAATATCGGTGAGGGCAAGGTAGTTACACCTTTTGTAGCAAGGTTCAACATCAGCATTCCAACCGCAAGTGCACTTAGTGCAGATAACGATGGTGTGTCTGCGAGCTCCTACACGGCGAGATTCACCGTTTGGGATGGTGACAACAACTTTGACACATACACATGGACTCTGCCTAGCCAGCAGTTAACCACTCCAACGACCTCCGGTCAGATCTCGCTTGCCAAGTTAGTGTCTGTAAATAATGGGACCCCGACTGATGCCGCAGCGATTAGCCCATCAGAGCTTAATAAAGGCGTTTCTGGGTATTTCCAACTGATCCCGAGTGTTGATGGATACATTCAGGGCGGGGTTGATGTAGCTGATCAACTTCCGGTATACCCTGGCCTCACTTACGGTAGTCCATTGGTAACCAATGAGAATGCGGACTTTAACAATGGGTTGAGTGGTGGTACCAGTTCGCCACTTTGTAGCCTTACCTCCGCGTCGTCATCGCTGGCGTGTACATTTGCACTCGGCAACGGTGGCCCAAGCCTCGCCTCGGAGACGTTCTCGGCTTTCACCTCGGTGGCTACCATACAGGTGCCATTCACCATTGCGAGTAGTGCTTCGCCCGGTGTGATTACTAACGGGGGCGGCATCTCTAGTGCTGATCCAGCCTTCGCCTCCGCGGAGACCGAAAATAGCAACGGTTATGTGACGCCTATTGTCAGATATTCGAATCAGGTGGACATCGTACTTTCTGATTTCAACGATAATATATCCGGTTGCATCGTGGATACCACGGAATGGAACTTTAATATCCCTGGTGTGGGAAGCTCCAGTGCTCCTCGCAGCATCATCGTAGTATTCCAGGAGAGCAACGGTACCGACATTGCGGTTACGATTCCTATCGACATCGCGAACTCGAAAGGTACGGCCCACTATATCACCGATAGCTATCTGAACGATACTCCAATAGGAGGTTACGCGGCTGGCTATAACTTTCATATCAGCGATGGGCCGGGGTGCAGTCTGACCGCGCCTGTCCTCTCGATCAGCAAGGACCAGAGCCTGAATGGCTCCACCTCGGGCCAGGGCGCACTGACCTTCACCCCGACCGGTGGT
>NZ_DAHXOI010000019.1:0-25640 GCF_027364955.1 Ferrimicrobium sp. | reverse complement strand
ATCCACCAACACCGCCTACACCGCCTACGGCACGACTGCCACGTCAGCGACCACCGGTGTTGTGACCTCGAACCAGGTTGTCATCACCGTCGGCAGCCCAGCTACCCCGACCCTCTCGATCAGCAAGGACCAGAGCCTGAATGGCTCCACCTCGGGCCAGGGCGCACTGACCTTCACCCCGACCGGTGGTAGCGGTACGACGCTTGGCTACTACACCTTGAACCCGAGCGCGACCGGTGCCCTTGGTGTGGGTGACTCCATCACCGTGACCGATCCGCTCCCGACCTTGGCTGGCCTTACCTATACGGGCTATACCGATACCGGTGCTGCCTCCGCGCTCACCGAGACCTGCACCCCGAGCTCGCTCTCTGGTACGAGTGGCACAGTGAGTTGCACCTTCACCAATAACGGTTCGACCGTCTATGCCCTGACCTCATCGAGCCTTGGCACCATCACCATTGACTTCTCCATCGCCAACGATGCCGCTCCTGGCACCATCACCAACACCGCCTACACCGCCTACGGCACGACTGCCACGTCAGCGACCACCGGTGTTGTGACCTCGAACCAGGTTGTCATCAGAGTAGTGGCTGCTCCAATTACTAGAGTTTCGGTGGTGTCTTCTGTTGGGATCGTGCTGAAGAAGTTTGAGGCTTCTGGTTCGCCTGACCCGATTACCCATGTTGGTCAGGTGATTACCTATGACTTCGATGTTACCAACACCGGTACTGTTACCATTGATCATCTTTCGATCACCGATACACAATCGGTACCAGGTGAGGCTTTGACTGGCCCGGTCTCCTGTCCGGTGAGCTCTCTTGCGCCGAACGCTAGCGTGACTTGTACTGGTACCTACGTGGTGACCAGTGTGGATATCACGAATGGTAATGTGACGGATACAGGTGGCGCTACTGCAGTTACTACAACTGGGATTCCAGTGAGTTCTAACCCTTCGACTGTCACGGTCCCTGTCACGGTCCCTGTCAAGGTGCCTGTCACTTCCCCCGTGCATGTCGTGAAGCCGATTACGAAGTCCTCGAAAGTCGTGCCCACACCTGTCAAGCTTGTCACCGGTCCGCCGACGCCTCCGTCGTCTACAAATGGGACTCTACCGGTTGGGCTCTCATTTGCTGGGCTGGGTATTGCAGGGTTGAGTTTCTTGGGTTTGGAGCGTAAGCGCAGAGGTAAGAAGGAGCTTCCTGACGTGGGCGAGGTCGCTTAAGTACTCGCGAGTTCCGGGGAGGAGTCGAGGTTGGTTCCTCCCCGCGATTGCTATCGTCGATCATCGTCGGGGGAGTCTTGACCTATGAGGGGATCCATAGCTCCCCGAAAGCCCAGATCCACCGCCCAACGGTGAAGGATCACCAACGAGCCATCAAGCTCGCCAAGACAAAACCCACCACCCCCACCTACACCTCAGTCCCCTGGAACCCGACCCTTCCCAACCAGGTCGCCACCATCTCCATCCCCGCCCCAATCCTTGCTGAGGGCGCAGCCAATGGAGAACTCACCATCCCCCCAGATGTTCATAACGTAGGCTGGGATGAACAGACCCCAACCCCGGGAGAGTCCGGTGTCACCCTTCTCGCAGGCCACGTGAACTGGGTGGGCCAAGGCGAGGGAGCACTCGGTGAGATCGGTCAACTCGTTCCCGGAGATCAGGTGATCCTCAACTGGGGTGGACACGAGACCACCTGGCGCATCACCACCAAACCAACCCTCTCCCCCAACACGGTGGCTCATCCCCAGCTCTTCACCAACCAGGGTCCCCCAACCTTGGCCCTCGTCACCTGTGGTGGCCCCTTCACCGAGATCCCCGGTGTGGGTGGCTCCTATGCCGACAACGTCATCGTGGAGGCGACACCGGTCACGGTCTGAGCAGCGATATAGCGACTTACTTTCAGCCATTTAGGTGTTCTGGGTATATCCTTGCGCGGGCGGCGATCCCCACTCATTCGCTGATGGGTAGGAACGCATTGCAAGAAGGACGAGAAGAGTGATGGGTCCAGCGATTGGAATGAGGATGATCAGCCACCACCAGCCCCTACGGTTGGTGTCGTGGAGGCGTCGGATGGTGAGCGCGAGACCAGGGATGAAGGCGGCCAGGCTGTAGAGGTCGGCGATGGTAGTCGCGGCCGATGAGTGCCCGGTGACGAATAGGAAGATGATCGAGAGGACTAGGTTGACGGCCACGGCTTTCCAGTAGGCAGGGCGGTTCGCACGCCCGCGGAAGTTGGTGTAGTTGAGCCACATCTGTTCATAGGCTTGGATGAAGGTCATTGGCACTCCTTTGTCGTCTGTCATCTTAACCGGAAAGTATTTAATCGTTTCTTGTGCTGTATGAATATACGTGAGAACTTATACTTATGGACTATGAGAATTGCGGTCGTAGGTGCGTCTGGTTATGTGGGGCAGGTGACCTGTCAGCTTGCGCTTGGACATCCGCGCCTAGATCTGGTCGCGGTGCAGGGGCAGGACGCGGCTGGGGAGCCGTTGAGTGCGATTCTCCCGGGTGCTGGGGCCGATCGGTCAGGGCTCGTCGTGGAAACGCTGGGGTCTGATCTCCATGGGGCAGAGACCGTCATACTTGGGTTACCTCATGGATTGAGCCAGGAGTTGGCACCTGATCTTCTAGGGCGTGGTGTTCAGGTCATCGACCTTGGTGCTGATTTCCGATTCAAGGATCCAGGTGAGTACGAGTTCTGGTACGGCACGCCGCATAAGGCCGTTGATCTACTGCAAGAGAGTGTCTATGGGCTTGTGGAGGTTCGACGTGCAGAACTCGTTGGTGCCCGACTCATTGGAGTTCCAGGTTGTTATGTGACGGCTGCGAGCCTCGGATTGTGGCCACTTGTTGCGAGGTCGTGTATCGGTGACGAGCTAGTCATTGTTGACGGCTACTCTGGTGTCTCAGGAGCGGGTAAGGGACTCAAGGCCTCGACGCACTTTGTCAGCGTGAATGAGAACCTCTCGACCTATGGACTTCTCGATCACCGCCACACGGGCGAGATGGAGATGAACCTAGGCAGGAGGGTCCTCTTCACCCCGCATCTTGCTCCTATCACACGCGGGATCCTGGCGACCTCCTATGCAGTACCGATGGAGGGTTCAAAGCCGTTGATGGGGGAGGGGTTGCTGGAGCTCTATCGTGAGATCTATGCAGACTCGCCCTTTGTTCGGGTTGTTGATAGACCACCAGGAACCCGTGAGGTTTTGGGTACGAACTTCATCGCGATCCATCCTGTCTATGATCCGCGAACCAACCGCTATGTGGTGATCTCCGTGATCGATAATCTCGTCAAAGGAGCCGCGGGTCAAGCGATCCAGGCCTTGAACGTCTCCCAGGGTTGGCCTGAGGAGCTCGGACTCGATCAGTTAGGAGTGTGGCCATGAGTGTGACCTTCCCAGAGGGTATCAGAGCTGCTGGCGTGGCGTCAGGGATCAAGGGAGACGGTGCTCTGGACTTGGCCTTCGTTGGTTTCTCCGACGGGGGAGCCCATGTTGGTGCTGCGGTCTTCACCAAGAGCGCGGCAGCGGCTGCACCGGTGCAGGTGTCACGAGATCACCTCCGTACGTCGAAGGGTCGCATCAGAGGAGTGGTGCTCTCCTCGGGCAATGCGAATGCACTCACTGGTGGGGCCGGACTGGATGCGGCAAGGCTCATGACCTCACTGGCGGTTGCAAACCTTGGGGGCGAGAAGTCTGAGTACCTCGTCTGTTCGACCGGGCTGATCGGGATCCCGTTCCCCATCGAGAGGATTGAACCAGGTCTTGCGCTGCTCGCCGCTGAGCTCGGCACCGATCCCCATGCGGGGGAGCGCGCAGCCCATGCGATTCGCACCACCGACACCTTTGCCAAGGAGGCGCAGGCGGTCGGTGATGGTTTCCGGGTGGGTGGGATGGCCAAAGGGGCGGCGATGATCGCGCCCAATATGGCCACCATGCTCTGCGTGCTCACGACTGATGCGACCCTTACGCCGGAGAGAGCCCAGAGTGCGCTCGGTTGGGTTGTCGATCAGACCTTTAACCGGATCACCATCGATGGTTGCACCTCTACCAACGATACGGTTGTCCTGCTGGCCTCTGAGGTGGGTAGCGAACCTGGCCCGGACTTCGAGGAGAGCCTCCTCGAAGTGGCTGCGAAGCTGGCGTATGCGATCGTCTCCGATGCTGAGGGCGGGAGCAAGGTGGGACGAGTGAGGGTGAGTGGAGGTGCAACCGTCTCCGAGGCCGAAACGTGTGCTCGCAGGGTCGCAAGCTCATTGCTGGTGAAGTGTTCGTTGCTTGGGAGTGATCCCTACTGGGGGCGGGTGCTGGCAGAGGTTGGGAACGCTCTGCCCGAGGCCGATATGAGTGCTGTCTCTGTGGCCTATCAAGGGATACGGGTTTGCGAAGGCGGACTCGATGCGAGTGCACGCCTGAGCGTGGCAGATCGGCGTCGACTCGATCATCGTATGCAAGAGCGCGAAATCGTCATCGAGATCGACTTAGGTAGAGGTTCTGAAAGCGTGGAAGTCTTAACCGCTGACATTGGGCATGGTTATCTTGAGGAGAACCGGGGAACCTCGTGATCACATCAGACCCACACCTTCGCGCACGCACCCTGGTCGAGGCGTTGCCCTACATTCGCCGCTTCCATGACCAGGTCATCGTCATCAAGTATGGAGGCAACGTGCTTGGTGATGAGGCAGCATCACTCACGGAGTTGGCCGAGGATGTCGCGCTGATGCGCTCGGTCGGGATGCGCCCGGTCATTGTCCATGGAGGGGGGCCCCAGATCGATGAGCTGGCCGATCGTCTTGGTCTCACACCCTCGTTTGTGCATGGACTCCGGGTGACTGATGCGGCGATGCTTGAGGTGGTGCGCATGGCACTCCTTGGCACCGTCAATCCGGCTATTGTAACCGCTCTTGGTCATCAGGGTGCTGCGGCCGTTGGACTCTCAGGGGCCGACAGCTCACTGGCGATCGCGACGAGGATCTCAGAGGAGCTCGGCTTTGTTGGGGAGATTCGACGGGTCGAGAGCCAGGTGGTCACGGAGCTGGTCGAGGCTGGGGTCGTACCGGTGGTGGCGAGTCTTGGCGTGGAGGTGGGCGGAGGACTGTTGAACGTCAACGCTGACTCCTTTGCAGCTGCACTTGCGGTTGCACTTGGGGCAGCGAAGTTGATCTTCCTGACCAACGTTGTTGGTCTCCTCGAAGAGGTAGATGATCCGGGGAGTCTGATCGCAAGGGCCGGTGTTGATGAGGTGCAGCGCCTGATCGAGGGTGGCCAGATTCAAGGTGGGATGATCCCGAAGGTCGCCGCAGCACTCGGTGCTGCGACAGGTGGAGTCGAACGGGTCCATTTGATCGACGGGACGGTCCCTCACTCGCTATTGTTGGAGTTATTGACTGATGAGGGTGTCGGAACGATGATCGAGGGAGGATCGCAATGACGGGAACGCTTCTCGGGCTCTATGGGGCACCGATGGCTAACATTGTACGAGGACAGGGTAGCTGGCTCTATGACGATGCGGGTCATAAGTACTTGGACTTTCTCTCTGGGATTGCGGTCACCTCGCTCGGGCACGCAAATCCAGTGATCGGGGAGGCGCTTACCAACCAGCTTGGACGAGTGCTCCATACCTCTAACTTCTTCACTACTCCTCCAGGGTTAGCGGCTGCCGCAAAGATCGGGGAGATCGCACCCTTTGAGGATGCGGGTGTCTTCTTCTGTAACTCGGGTGCGGAGGCGGTGGAGGCCGCCCTGAAGCTGTTACGACGGGCACTTCCGGATCGGCCAAAGGTCGTGGTGTTGAGTGACTCATTCCATGGTCGTACCTTTGGAGCGCTGTCAGCGACGATGCAACCGGCCAAACGGATACCGTTTGCGCCGCTTCTCGAGGGATTTATCCAGGTGCCCCTCAACGATGTGGGGGCACTTGGTGATGCCCTCAAGGATCCAGCGATCGGTGCCGTTCTCTTCGAACCAATTCAGGGTGAGGCTGGGGTCTATCCGCTCGCCGATGACTTCGCCGAGGCGTTGATCACCGCTCAACGTGAGCTTGACATCCTTTTGGTAGCCGACGAGATCCAGACTGGGTTGTGTCGAACAGGGGAGTGGCTCGCCTCCTCCCACTACGGGATTGTGCCAGATATCTTTATGCTCGCGAAGGCTCTCGGCAACGGTATCCCGATCGGAGCGCTGGTGGCCAAGCCTGAGGTAGGTGCGACCTTTGTTCCCGGTGACCATGGGTCGACCTTTGGGGGTAATCCGATCGCGAGTAGCGCAGCGGTTGCGGTCATCGAGTTCATGCAGCGTTCGTCGATGCCAGAACGTGTTCGTCACCTCGGTGATCTCGCCCTTCCTCTCCTCAAACCTCTGCCTGGAGTGACCAACGTTGAGGGGAGAGGGTTGATGTTGGGTCTGCAGTTGGCGGCACCTGTTGCCAAGGATGTAGTGACTAAGGCCTTTGCGGCTGGCCTCATCCTCAATGCTCCGAAGGCGGACCGGTTGCGACTGCTGCCGCCACTCACGATCTCGGAGCCGGAGCTGAACCAGGGCTGTGAGATTCTCGCTGGTGTCCTCACAGAGACCCTCCAATGATCATCGACGATATCGATGCACTCTCGGTTGAGCAGATCCTATGGCTCGTGCATCCTTCGGGCGAGGGTGTTCTGTCGGGGGCTGATGGGGGTCGAGGTCCTCTGGACTCCTCAGTCTCCCAACCCAAGGGAGCGGCACTCACAGCCCAAGGAGATTCTTCTGCCTCCGGAGCATCGGTGGATGACTTGCATCCCGAGGTGACCGAGCTCCTCGCAGATCAGGGTTCACCGGTAGGCGATGGGGGTTCTCTGGGGCTTGGATCTGACCAGTTCGTCGGGGCGACGATGGCTGGCGTCTTTGAGCATCCCTCGCTCAGAACCCGGTCGGCCTTCGCTGGCGCGGCCTATGCCGTGGGGGCGCTCCCGGTCTTCTTCGTCGGCGATGAGATCGGCATCGACTCCCGTGAGAGCGCCGAGGACGTCGCTCACCTTCTCTGTGAACATCACCAACTGATCGGGGCACGCCTTCGCAGCCATCGCACCTTTGTGCGCATGGCGGAGGTGGCACGAGCATACGAGCGACCGATGGTGAACCTCCTCACCGACTGGGCCCACCCGACCCAGGCTCTAGCCGACCTCATCACCATCGTCGAGCACATCGGGGTGCAACCCGAAGATCCCCTGCCGAACCTTCGAATCGCCTACCTAGGGGATGCAAACAACGTCGCTCGATCACTCACCAAGGCGGCGATCGCCGTCGGTTGGGACATCACTATCGCGGCACCCAATGGCCATCAGTTCGGGATTGAGGACGTCGCGGCCTTTGAGACCTACCGGGAGCTCTGTGGCTCCAAGGCCAGGGTAGAGCTGACCGATGATCCGAGTGCTGCGGTCCGTGAGGCTCGCGTTCTCTATACCGATGCATGGATCTCGATGGGGGCAACGGGGACGACTGATGAGTTCGAAGGGTTCGCGATCGATGAGGAGTTGCTACTCAGTGCTCCAGAGGATGCCTTTGTCATGCACTGTCTTCCAGCGCACCGCGGCATGGAGATTGCAGCCTCGGTGATCGACTCAGAGCGTTCGGTGGTGTGGGCACAGGCAAGGAATCGATTGGTGGCCATGGAACGACTCTTTTGGCTCATCAGTGAGGAGGACTAGTGGCAAAGAACCAACGTCAGTATCGCATCGCCAAGCTGATCAGCCAGGCACCGATCTCAGCACAGCAGCAGCTTGTGGACATGTTGGCCGATGAGGGGATTACCGCTACCCAGGCGACGGTCTCAAGGGACCTAGACGAGCTCGGTGCCATCAAGGTGAAGGGTCCTGGCGGTGCCAGCATCTACGCCATCCCCGATCTGCCGAGAGATCAGATCAGCACCGAGGGGTACTTGAAGCGGGTCCTTGGTGAGTGGGTCGTGGAGGTCGTCAACTCTGGTGATCTAGTGATGTTAAAGACCCCGCCAGGATGTGCTCATGTTGTCGCCTCGGCTTTGGATCGCACACGCCCGGACGGAGTACTCGGCACGGTCGCAGGGGATGATACCGTCCTGGTGCTCGCCGATCAGCCGATGGGGGGTGATCACCTGGCCAAGCTCATGCGAGAGGTGGCTGGTTTGCCTGGGTGAGGGTTAGGTGCCATCAGGGCTTGAGATTTGACAGGAGGTCTTGCCAGGGATGGGCGGTCTATCAGGTTCCAGCGGCGTGCCACCATCACTTGTGGGGTGCGCTGTTGGTTGGCTGGATAGGCCAAGCGCGTTCTCGCCTGGGCGCACCGCTCGATGGAGTGGCAATGACATGATTGGTCATGACGCGATGGGCAATAGCGTGATTCGTCATGACGCGATGGGTAATAGCGTGATTCGTCATGACGCGATGGGTAATAGCGTGTTGAGGATTGACCAGTAGAGGACTGGCGGGTAGAGGACTGGCGTGATGTCTATCCTCGCTGATCCGATTGCTCACCAACCTGAGCGATTGGGCGCCGAGTTGTCAATTCTGACCCTGGTGGTTACGACACTCATCTCGTTGAGGGGCATACCGGCAGGCTTGGCGCGGATCGTCGGGGTGTCGCCGGGCGTAGGTAGGTACTGTGGAACAGAGTTGTGAGACGGTCAGGTCCGTTTGAGGGCCTAGTGAGTAAGAGGAGATGTGATGGCAAAGACGGTAGTGCTCGCGTATTCCGGGGGACTAGATACTTCAGTTGCACTGAAGTGGTTGCAGGTCGAGAAGGGGTACGAGGTCATCGCCTGTTCGGTCGACGTCGGTCAGCAGGAGGACCTCGAGGAGGTACGAGTTCGCGCCCTCGCGACCGGCGCTAAGGTGGCAGAGGTCGTTGAGGTCCAAGATGAGTTCGCCAATGAGTTCATCGCCCGCGCGATTCGCGCTGGAGCTCTCTATGAGAACCGGTACCCGCTGGTCTCCTCCCTCTCTCGTCCGATCATCTCCAAGCACCTTGTTGAGGTAGCCCGGCGCTATGGAGCGGATGCCGTCGCTCACGGTTGTACCGGCAAGGGAAATGATCAGGTGCGTTTTGAGGTGGCGATCCGCACCCTTGCCCCTGACCTTGAGGTCCTTGCTCCGGTGCGTGAGTGGGGGTTCGCCCGTGAGGACTCCATCGACTATGGACTTGCACACGGGGTACAGATCAATGCCAACCGGGCGAATCCCTACTCGATCGATCAGAACCTCTGGGGACGCGCGATCGAGTGCGGCGAGATGGAGGATCCCTGGAACTCCCCACCATCAGATATTTATGCCTATACCCTTCCCCATGGTTCGGTTCCAGAGAGTGTGATCATCGGGTTCAACCAGGGGGTTCCGGTCTCCCTGGATGGGGAGGAGCTTCCCCTCTATCTCCTCATTACCCGTTTGAACGCGATCGCTGGGAGCTACGGGATTGGCCGTATCGACATGGTGGAGAACCGTCGAGTGGGTATCAAGTCGCGTGAGGTCTATGAGGCTCCGGCGGCGACGGTGCTCCTTGAGGCACATCGCCAGCTCGAGGATATCACCTTAGAGCGCGAGCTTGCTCATGCGAAGATTGAGCTGGGTCTCCAATGGGCGACGCTCGTCTACGACGGCCTCTGGTACTCCCCGCTGCGTATGGCCCTCGATGCCTTCATGGAGGAGGCATCGACCGTCGTCACCGGTGAGGTGCGGGTGCGGTTCTCCCCGAATGGGTTTGTTGTGGATGGACGGCGGAGCCCGCTCTCCCTCTATGACTATGAGCTCGCTACCTATGCCAGGGCTGACACCTTTAATCACCTCGATGCCGAGGGATTTGTGAAGATCTTCGGGTTAGGACTTGAGACTTGGTCAAAGCGACAGGGTAGAGTACAGCCATGACCCTATGGCAGAGCCGACTGAGCGCACCCCCTGCGGATGCATTACTCGCCTTCACAGAGAGCCTCTCCTTCGATCAGAAGCTCTGGCGTTTCGATATTCAAGGATCCCGAGCCCATGTTCTTGGACTGACGCGCGCCAAGTTGCTCACTGAGGAGGAGAGTGTCTCCCTCCTAGAGGCACTCGATAGCGTCTACTCGGAGCTCGAGACTGGAAGTTTCCAGTTTCTCCCTTCTGATGAGGACATCCACACCGCCGTTGAACGGCGGGTGACGGAGCTGATCGGTGATGCAGGTGCCAAGTTACACTCTGGGCGTTCTCGCAATGACCAGATCGCCCTTGATCTGCGTCTCTATAGCCGCAGTGCGATCTTTGCGATCGCTCAGGGGGTGGTTGACTTTCTTACGATGATCGCCGATGTCGCTGAGGCAGCGGGGGATGCGGTCATGCCTGGTTATACCCATACACAGCGGGCACAGCCGGTACCGATAGGCCATTACCTCCTCGCACATGGTTGGGCGCTTCGCCGTGATCTGGACCGGTTGCTCGCGACCTATGGCCGTATGGATGTCTCGCCATTGGGTGCCGGAGCACTCGCTGGCACCACGTTGGCGATTGACCCGGAGTTCACCGCAACTGAGCTCGGTTTTGCCGCCGCCTTTATGAACAGCTTCGATGCGGTCTCTGATCGGGACTTCGTCGTGGAGGTCCTCTTTGACATCGCCTTGCTCGGCGTTCATCTCTCTCGCTTTGCCGAGGAGATCGTGATGTTCACCACCGAGGAGTTTGGCTTCTTCCGCCTCGATGACTCCTACTCGACCGGCTCCTCCATGCTACCCCAGAAGAAGAACCCCGATATCGCAGAGCTTGCGCGGGGAAAGACTGGCCGCTATATCGGCAATCTCGTCTCGCTGCTCGTCACCCTTAAGGGTACTCCTCTGACCTATAACCGTGACCTCCAGGAGGACAAGGAGCCACTCTTTGACTCGGTTGAGCAGATGATTCGTGAACTCGTAGCCTTTCACGGCATGGTCTCGACCATGACCTTTGACTACGAGCGTCTGCGGGCAGCCGCATCATCGGAGTACCTCCAAGCCATCGACATCGCAGAGTATCTGGTGACCAACGGAGTGCCGTTTCGTCGGGCTCACGGGATCGCCGCTGGCCTTGTCCGTGACTCCCTCGAGCGTAGGGTACCCCTGCGCGAACTAGTGGGAGCTCACCCTCAGCTTGGGGAGGAGGCGATGTCGCTGATCGAGGCAGATGCCGCGGTACGTCGTCGTTCTGTGGCAGGTGGTGCATCGATTGACTCTGTCGTCGCCCAGCTCAAGCGCTATCGTCAAGAACTGCACGACTTAACAGGTGTGGTGGTGAGTTTGAACCCCGATCTCGAAGATTGAAGATCCAAGACGCTGGGCACCCTAGGTTTGGGGAGTCGGTACCGACCGTTGCGAGCAAGAGCCTCCTATGACAGAGTTATCAACTCGTGCGATCTCGGCATCTCTTGAGAGCTATTTTGCCTGTCAGGACGGTGTCGAACGCGAGTTCAACGGTTGTTGATGCATCGCTTGATGCTCACCAACGACCGCTGCCCGTGAAGCGTGTCGGTTTGGGTTGCGTTGGCAGGAGGGATTGCGCTAGGCGGGAGATGGAACGGCCCGACGTGCAACAAGCATGAATTGCGTTTAGGCGTGGCGCACGAAGAGGTATCGCCGCGCTGGAGCCGATGTCCCGTCATAGCCAGACCTTGGTTACCTTGAGCACGATCTTGCACGGGAGTGACTTCCCTTGGCAGACTGGCTGCGCCGACGGAGTGGAGCTGGCCATAGGTGACAAGCGTGGAGCTGGAGTCAGCCGCAACGCCTCGTTGCCTCCATCCCTGCCGATTGGATGTGGAAGTCCCCTCGGACCCGGTCCACTTTGGTGGCGTAGGCGTTCCCCGTGTCTCAGTGCTTTGGCGGACCGAGTGGATCTGATAAACATGGTAAACCATGATGAGCCTAGTAAACTGTGGTAAACTTTATATATGAATCCGGCGGAGAATCCGTACAACCCTGGGGCTGGGACTCCACCACCCGAACTCACCGGCCGTGACGGCCTGATCGAAGGGTTTGGGAGTACCGCCAAGCGCTTGGTTCGGGGTATGCCTGGGCAGAGTACGGTACTCGTTGGTCTTCGTGGAGTAGGCAAGACGGTGCTTCTCAATGTATTTGAGACCCAGGCCGCGGCCGCTGGTGCGATTGCGGAACACTTAGAGGCCGACCAGGATACTCTCACGCCTGATGTACTGGCGCGCCGGATGCGAAGTGCTCTCTATAAGTTGGCACCTCAGGATAGCTGGGGGCGAGGGGCATTAGCCATCGCCCTGCGAGTCGTCGCCTCTGTCCGCGTTACCTTTGCCCCACGCGGGGTAACCCTTGGACTTGATGTGGAGCCCTTGAGTGGCACCGGAGATTCTGGTGATCTCAGGGAAGACTTCGTGGATCTCTTCGTAGCCGTTGGGGAAGCAGCCCGTGAACATGGACGTGGAGTAGTTCTTGCAATCGATGAACTACAGAATCTCCCCGATGATGTGTTCCGCGCCCTCATTATGGGGCTGCATCGATGTTCACAGCTCAAGCTGCCGGTGATGGCTGTGGGTGCCGGTCTCCCAACTATCAAGGGAAAGGCGGGCGACGTGAAGACCTACGCTGAACGACTCTTTCAATTCGTCGAGATCGGGTCCCTTGATACGAGTGACGCCACGCGTGCTCTTGTAGTTCCCGCTGAACAATCCGGCATCAGATTCGACGGCATGGCCGTGGACGAGATCTTGGCGCGCTCGCAGGGCTATCCCTATTTCCTGCAGGAGTGGGGGTTTGGCGTCTGGAATACTGCTGCGGGGCCGATCATCTCCCGCGAGGATGTCATGCGCGCAGACCGGAATGTACAGACGAAGTTGGATGAGTCCTTCTTTGGCGTTCGCATGGGTAGGTTGACCGCTCAAGAGAGACAGTATCTTCGCGCTATGGCCGATCTGGGACCAGGACCCTATCGATCGAGTGATGTTGCCAGCGCTCTTGGCATGACCCTACAGCGAGCCGCGCCGATTCGTGGACGCCTTATGGGTAAGGGGATGATCTGGTCCAGCGATTATGGCGAGACAGCCTTCAGTGTGCCCCTCTTTGCCGAGTACCTTCGCCGGGATGTGGTGGTACCGACCCGTTCGATTGAGCCGCGACGTTAGCTGTGCGACAGCGATACGCTATCCCTCTCTTCTGGGTTCGAGTGATAGGGAGGGTTTAGGTCCTCCCGGTGGGTTGTAGATGGACTTGTTCGCGGTAGTGGTAGTGGTAATTCTCGACCCCGCGAGGGCTGAGCTCAATCTTGAGGATGGCGATTTTGACCCACCCTGAGTCCAGCACCTCTTTGACGTTGGTGCGGAGGACCAACAATTGAGAGTTGAACCAGCAAGGGACCCTAATCCACTTTCACGTGAACCCGGCGGCAGCTGGTCGCGCAAGGGGTTACCAACTCGCCAAGAGAGAAACGTGGTATGCGGCTATGGAGAAGATTGTTCATCGTTGGTTCGTTACGCCACAGCGTTTGGCTGCCTCTACTCGCGTTCGCTTCTTTGATGTTGGCAATCGATTGGGCAAGTTGTGCTGGTGTGCGTGGAGATTTGTCCCTTACTTCTACCCCAGACTGTGGAGCTCATCACATCGCATAGACGTTGCCGACCTCGATTGCCCACCAAGTTCCATCGACGCGTACGAGAGTGAGGTAGACGTCCCAGCCGACCTTGGCGAGTGCCGAGGCCTGTTCGGAGACTGCGAGAGGGCCGATCCCTCCCGCAAAGTACAACGCGCCGGGTTCGACGCGCTCAATCGTAAGGAGGTCCTCGATGAGATCGTCGGAGTCTCTGTCATTGAGGTTAAAGGTTGGAGCGTTTCCGCACTGTCGATACAGCAGTTCGGCGAGGCGTTCGGCGCGAGGGAGATCACGCGCAGCAGCTGCCCGGTCCAGACCGAGGTCCCGTTCCTCTTCGCTCACATAGCCCTGTTCGTATAACCAAATGGCGAGCTTCTTTGTGACCGTCGCGGCCGATCGCAGCACCTCCTGGCTGGCCAGCACCTTCTTGACCATGAAGTATCCGAGGAACTCTCCAAAGTGTTCAGGGATATGTTCTGGGCCAAAGAGGTGGCAGAACGCCTCATAATCACCCGCATTGAGCGCCTCTTGAAAGCGTTTTGTGTCAGCTTCGTCAAGCGACTGATAGGCGTAACCGTTCAACGAGTGACGAAGGAGGGTAATGACATCGATGTAGTTGCGCATCGTGCGGGCTGAGACTCGACTCTCTTGATCGCGAACGAACGCGTCGAGCACCGTCTCGATCGTAACCTCTCCATCCATGTGCGAATACTACCAGCTGGGGGGCGAGTCGATTCACCTGAGCCTCTGGAGGCGCCTTGCGGCGCCCAGAGGGCACAGATTAGGCCAAATTGTTGTCTCTACGGTGCTCGCAATAACAAGTTGAACGCTATTGTAGCAATATGCATCTTCAGCGTTCTCTTATGTTCGGGATCACCAGTGGGGCCCTCGCGTTCTCACTCGCAGCCTGTGGCTCGACCGGAGCCACCGCGACCAGCACCAACCCCTCGTCGGCGAAGTCAAAACCCACTTCATCGTCGAAGACACCATCGTCGAACACGCCGTCGTCGTCGAATTCGTCCTCCTCGGCACCTACTAGTGGCGTAGCTTTTTCACTCGCGAAGCTGGCTAGTTACACGAATTATGCCTTCACCTACTCGGTTGCTGTGAGCGGAGCGACCGTCACCTTCACTGGCTCTGTCCACTCACTCACCGATTGGCGGTTGCAGACTAGTTCGCCAGCGGTGACCACCTATGACGTCGATGGCAAGGGATACGGAACCGTTGCTGGCTTGTCCAGCGTCAGTTCGGAGACTTTTGCCACCCCAGAGGGTATTCATCATCTCAACGGGCAATACGTCAACGCCCAGGCATTGATCGGGATGACCCACGTCTATGGAGAGGAGATTCGCAAGGGAGGTTCGTGCACTGTCGCTGGCCAAAGCGGAACCATCTACAATCTCGGCACACCGAAGAACTCCTACTTCTCTATCGGTGATTAGGCCTGTGTTGCCTCCAACGGTGCCCTGCTGTTGTTTGCTCAAGGGGTCACAGGTGGTGCCAGCGCCGCTGCCTTGCATCTGACTGGCGCCTCGGAGGTTTTCCAGGTTACCGCTGTCGGTGGTGTGGGTCCAATCGCTGCACCATAACGACGCAGTTCGTGTTGCGACACTCCTCACCCATCCGCTACGTATCTGGCTCCCCCCTGAGGGTTGCGAGAGGCCTTCCAATAGCATCGACGATGGTGTAGGTATTCCATTATCCGATGGGCCTCCATCGTTGACTGCTGCGAGTGGCGTCGGTGGTGTGGGTCCAATCGTCTTGGGGGCGGGGGTCAATTTTCGAGTGCGATCGATAGCCAAAGTCCAAGTGAGTAGGCCAGATCGTAGAGCGTCGCGGTAGGTCCCTGATGAAGAACGTCGATGACCGTCGCGGTCGTGAAGGAACGTCGCAGCTGTCTCGAGATGAGCGATGACAGCGCCATGGGGAGCCCGAACTGGCGTACGATGAGCGATGCATTGGCAAGGATCTGCTGGTCGAGAAGCAGGATCGAAGCCCTGATCTGTTGAGCGCGAGTGAGGCGGTTCCTGAGTCGGAAGGTGAGATGGAGGGCCGTGAGTGTCGCCGTCGCGAAGGGTGCAAGAGTGACTAGGGCGAGAAAAGGGGCATCCTTTAGCTGTGGAGTGAGTGTGAGCGCTGTCCTCTTGCGGAGATGACCGACTGAGTACCCGTACATGGCAGCCTTGATGAGTCGGGTTAGCAAGGGTTGGGAGTGATGGACGCAGATGCTGCCCGGTGCGTAGATAGCCAAGTAGTCGGGGGAGCAGATGCGGTTGATCAGATCGACATCCTCACCGAGGCGCAGATCCTCCGCAAAGCCACCAACGGCCTCGAAGCGTCGTCTATCGATCGCAAGGACGGCACCTGGAAGATGGTTGAGGTGTTGGCCATCGACGATCGTCGGTGAGGGGCCAAGATCGAGGGGTGAGGGGTGCTCTTCCTCGATCACCCGTGGAGCGAGCGCGACGATCTGGCGGTGGGTGAGCAATTTGAGGAGGGAGCAGAGCTCTTCATCGACGCTGACGATATCCGCATCGATGAAGAGCAGCACCTCATTCGTGCTCCTTTGTGCACCCTGATTGCGTGCGGCGCCCGGGCCGAGGGTTACCTCGTTGCGCAGGATGAGGGCGTTGTCGACCCTGATCGGGTGGTCGGAGGCGTCGTCAACGATAATGACTTCACTCACCCAAGGGGAGGTGGCGAGAGTTTGTACGAGGGAATTGAAGCTATCAGCGGGAGGGTTGCGTGTTGGTATCACGACCGAGACGCTTGGGGTAGCGGATCGAGATGAGGGGACCAAAACCCCAGCTGCCATGAGTGACCGGTAGTTGCCGGGGTTGTCGGTGTCGAAGTGGTGAGGGAGATCGCCGGTGATGGCGAGGAGGGCGCCCGCTCGCGGATCGAGGATGAGCGGACCAAGCCTGCTACCTGACCTTCGATCGAGGCGGACGGACTTCCTAGTCTCCTGGCCGCTCACTGGCGGTTGTCGGCGTGGTGCCGTAGCGTCGTCGCCGAAGAGCGACGACGGATGGATTCTGAAGCAGGGGCAAAGCAAGCGTGTGTCTGCGCTGGTATCGGTTGGGTGGCGATCGCTGCTCTTGAGCCTGGCGCGTCGGTCCGGTTGCTGTTCCGATGGTCGAGATCTATCTGTGTTTGCAGCTGCACAGTTACCTGCCTTAGGGGGTTGGCTCCAGCGCGAGCGGTGGCTTGCGCTCCAAGACGGCGAGGGTGACCCCGACGCAGACGAGGATGGCGCCAGCGAGTGTTCCGATGGCGATCGTCTCGCCGAGGAGTACGACCCCGAGGATAATACCCACGAGGGGCTGGAAGAGCAACAGCACGCCACCGCGTGAGGCGCTGACGTGTTTGAATCCCCATACCCAGAGGAAGAAGGCGAGTGCCATGCCGATCACGCTGATGTAGAGAACCTCCCCCCACTGGGCGAGGTTCATCGGGAGTGGATGGCGTGCATGGAGGTAGGCGAAACTGGCGAAGGGGAGCGAGGTGATCGCGCCTACGGTGCAAGCAAGGGTGACTACCGTCAGGGCACTGTAGCGGTTCAGCAGCGAGGTGGATCCGATGGTGTAGAGCGACCAGCACACCGCTGCCACCAGCAGCAGCGAGACACCGAGGGTGGTGTCTTTCCCGGGTGCGGGCGTCCCGACGATCACAATGACACCGACGAAGGCGACTGCGATGGCGAGCCAGCGTCGCAGAGGGACATGCTCTTTAAGGATGAAGGCACCGAGCAGGGCGATCAGGATCGGCGAGGAGGCGGTGACGAGGGAGCCGAGCGCGGCGCCAGCGGCGTGGGTTCCATAGAATTGGAATCCAATGGAGACGCTAAAGCCGATGACGCCTACGCCGAACATGGGTAGGTAGTCTCGTCGTGCGATGTGAAGTTGTCGACCTCTAGCTGCGATGAACAACAGGATGATCGCAGAGATACCTTCACGGAACTCGAGCACCACGAGTGGCGGCATCGTGCGCATGAGCGCATCGCTCGCAACGTACATCCCACCCCAGATTGCCGAGGAGAGAGCCAACGCTAGAAACCCCTGTGTACTCGCCTTCACCGCAGGTCAGTCTAGTGTTCGCCGGGGGCTGTCTCTCTGCGAGCGGGGGTCAACTCCGGTCGTAATCAAGATTGCGATGTGAGAACCGAAGCGATGGGCGTCGTCGGAGATACCATGTCAGTGCGGTGCCTAACAGGATCACCCACAGTTTGCCAACGAGCTGACCCTCCAGGGCCACACCGAGTGGGATTCCAGCCAGCGTCAAGAAGACGACGGAGTCGACAACCTCGGCGAAGAGACCGGCGATGAGGACCGAGGCGGCCAAGTTCCAGCGCTGTAGCGGCGTGAAGATGATAAAGTCAGTTGACTCAGAGAGGAGGAAGGTGACGCCTGAGGCGACGGCAAGCTGTGGGGTAGAAACGAGTGCGGAGACGAGCGCACCGATGAAGATAGCGGCGATGCCGGCCTTTGGACCAGCGAGGCGCTGGACGTAGTCACGTGCGACGAAGGCGACCGCCGCCAGATAGACCCCCGATGGCGCCTCGAGGCCGAAGCCAACAGGGAGAACATGGGCGCCAGGAATCGGGGTTCCGATGTGGGCGATCATCCAGTTGGAGCCGACGATGGCACCGATGTAGGCACCAAGGGCCAGCCAGGCGCCCCAGGAGAGGCGCTTCAACAAGGGGCCTTCTGCGCTTGGGTGAACGATCTGCTCATGCGAGCGAGGCAACCTGACTATAGCTCGCGATGAGGGCAAGAGCATCGGACCGGGAGGCGGTGGGGGCGAGACGCTCCACCATCGGTTTGATAGCGATGCCCCCACGGGGGTTGAAGTCGCCAAAAACCCGGAGAAACTTGGGGGAGAGGAGATTGTTGAGATCATCAGCGATCGTATTCACACAGGACTCGTGGAACGAGCCATGGTTGCGATAGCTCACCAAGTAGAGCTTGAGGCTTTTGCTCTCGACGCAGAGGCGAGCGGGGATATAGTCGATCACGAGCGAGCCGTAATCGGGTTGACCGGTAATTGGGCAGAGGCTGGTGAACTCGGTTGCGATGAGCCGGATGACAAAGTCCGTTCCAGGATGAGGATTCGGGAACGCCTCAAGCATGGTCGGGCTCGGGTCCTCATAGCGGTACTGCGTGGGTGTCCCGAGCTGAGTAAGGCCTTCGGTCACTGCGGTGTCCTTCCTTCGTTGGTCTCCGTTTTGCTATCGAGTGTAGGGCGGCGGGAGCTGGTCTAATACCATGAGGTCAGCTCGTGCGTTTGGCCGACTAGACTTGTTTCCAGCCGATCCAAAGGGAGCGTGTTTGATGGCAATCGAACTGACTACAAAGGATTGTGACGCACTCGACGATGCCGAACTCGAAGAGTTCGCTGCCGTCAGTGATCTGCAGGGTGCAGCCTTCAGCGCAGGTTTCCTCTCGAAACAGAGAGAGGAATGGGTGCTGTCGTCACTCGCACGAGAGGGGGATTCCCTTCTGGGGGGAATGATGTTTACGCTCGAGCGTATCGGGGGTACTCCATGTATCCTGATCAACCTCATCGTCACACAACCAAAGGACCGAGAGCGGGAACTGCTCGCTGCGCTTCTTCACGAGGCGTATTCGCGGGCCCTTCTTGCTTTTCCAGACGAGGACGTGCTGGTCGGAGTCAAGTTGATCTCACCGAATGGTTATGAGATCTTCAATGGCCTCTCTGACGTCGTGCCCCGTCCTGGACACCGCCCAACGGGCGAGGAACGGGCGTGGTCGCGCCGACTTGCAAAGCGTTTTGGCCTTGACCATGGACTCGATGACCGCAGTTCGCTAGCGGTCAGCGATGGCGAACAGTATGGTTATGTCGCCTATCGTCTGGGAGACCCCGTCGAGACCCCCTACCAGGAGGTCTTTGAGTGCTGCGCACCTGAAGAGGGACAGGCACTGATCGTCTTTGGCTGGGTGATGGCCGAGCAACTTGCCGACGGTTCCGTACCTTTACCAGTTTGAGAATCAGTCACTTTTCCGTCTGATCGAAGCGCGCCAGCGCGGAGAGTTGAGCGCCTGCGAGGTGCTCCAGGCTGCCCTTGGTGCCTTGAATGGCGTGGAGTTGCAGCGATCAAGGATCGAACAGGCAAAGACTGAGGCAATCGAGTTTGACCGTGCGTATCCCCCCGGTTCCTGGATGCCGGCGCTGGCGGGGGTGCCGATCATCGTAGATGATCAGGCGTGGCAAGCGAACGGGAGTCCGGGGGCGGACCGTGAGTTCGCATTGCCACCAGGTACCGCGATCTCTGCGCTCGCAAAGGAGGGGGCGCTCGTAGTGGGATCCGTTCTCCTTGATGGGGTGTCTGCGACGTTGGGCGCGGTGGTCGATCAAGGTGGTGCCAACGACCAATCATGTGGTGCCAACGACCAATCATGGAGTCAGGATCCATTGCTCCAAAGCCACCTCTCTGGCGCGATCAAGGCCTCACTTGTGGCAGGGGATCTTCTTGGAATGTTGTGGCGGGCTCGATGTGGATTGGCCTCCTATCGTCCCACCCTAGGGCTGACACCGGCTCGTAGCCCAGCGCAGGGTCGACATGCAGTCAGCTTTCTTGCAGCTACCATACCGGAGCAGGCCTTTCTGCTCGATCGCTTGCGAGCGCGAGGGGTGAGCGGTGACCCTCGCTATCTCCCGCATTCCGAACCCAAGAGTTTGTTGAGCTTTGCAGTGACACCGAAGCGGCCTGACCAGCTTGGTGTGCTGGAGATGTCGGCAGATCCAGGGAGCAGAACCAATGCACAGCTCCTTCGTTCGCAGCTCTTCGCACTGGGGATTCGCGTCGAGGAGGCACAGGGTGCGCCATTTTCGAAGCTGATTTTGGAAGCGAATGAGGTCGATCAGCCCGGCGGGTATATCGGTGCGACCGACGCGTTGTTGTTTGTGAGGGAACTCGATCGATGGTTGGCCAAGGTTGGTGCGATGGTGGTCGTGCTCGGTCCTGCTGGCGATGGCCTACGGGAGATCCAAATCGTTGCGGAGCTGCTCGAGGCTGCCAACCTCCCCTGGCTGATACCAGGAGGAGGCGGGTCATTCGTGGTGGGTGGAAGGTTTGACGATGCCCAACTCCTGCGATTGGGAGCGTTCTTGCACGAGAACGGTTTGGGTTGACGCTAGTCGGAGCGCTAAGGTGGGATTGGGTTTCCACCCTGTCCAATCGCTGGGTCCAATCGCTGGGTCCAATCGATGGCAATCGGTGCGTGATCACTCTCGATTGCCCTCCACGAGCCAGTGCTCAGAGTTCGAGCGACTCACCCTCGCGAAGGCGACGCGGAGGGGATTCATTGAGACGTACCACCGTTCCCTTGCCCATGACGGTCATCGATGTTGTGCTGCCAACTAGGGCGGTGAGTTCGTCGATGCCCACGACTTCGACGCCCTCTGGTGGCCGGAGGGCGAGCTTGGCGAGGCTCGTTCCCAACTTCGGCACAAACCGGTCGAAGTGCGGGATGATGCTGAGCTGCGGAATGAGCCCTAAACCCCGATGGCCCATGGAGCCACGATTCCGAAGGCTCGGGATCCAGGCTCCCATGATCATCGCACCGGCACTGCAGCCCGCGATCGAAGCACCGCGCTCATGGGCTGCGATGATGGCCTCCCAGATAACGGTGTCGCGGAGGGTGTCCGCCAGAAATGTTGGGTTCCCACCCGAGAGATAGATGAGACTGGCATCGTCGAGTGCTTTGGCGAGTTCGGGGTCGTTCGCCTCTTCCCGGCTCCTTGGTGCGACGGTGACGGGCGTGACGCCAAGTCGTACGGCAGCCTGGCGACCAAGCTCGATCCAGTAGCTAAGGCGTTCTGGCCCCTCCTGTGCAGCGGCCGTTGGAATTTGGACGTAGCGGCTCCCACCGTTGAGAAGGCGGCGTTCGATAGCGGCCATCTCTGGGAGATATTCTCCTGAACCCACAAGGGCGATCATTCCTGACATCGCTCTAAGCCTAGGTTGGTCAGCGTCGTTGGTGGTAATTGAAGGTGTTTTGCGGTTCGTTGGATTATTGAACAGAAAGGGAGTCTCTCCTCATTCGGGTCCCCTAGGTCTCAGTGTTGGGGTGTGAGGCTGGTTTCTTGCTGTTTGCTGAGTTGGATCCAGTGTCCAAACGATGCTCTCTTTGATGAGAGAGGTTATGAAGGTCTGCGTACACCGTGATTGCGCAGCGTGGGAGATCGGTCCCGGTCTTCTTATCTCGGGTAGAGACGCACTGCACGCCAGCGAGAGTCAGCAACCCGGTCATCGGTCAATGCGCCAGAAGGTGCCTCGTGACACGTTGTACGAGCCAATGGTGTGTGACAAGGGTTGTCAACGGTGGAAGGTCGAGTTCGCTCTAGGAATTGGTTGGAGTGGCGTAATGGCATTGTTGAGGTTCCTAGCCGCCTCGATCGCCGTCTTTGGCGCGGACCAATTGACGTGGCTCACGACGCGAGATTGGTGATCCTCTGGCGGCGTCGGGGAGTGCTCGCGTCCTCAAGTTGGTTTGGACAGGTCGATTATCTCCGGTACTGGCCAGAAGTAATCGTGGGTGAGCAGCATCAACTTGGTCGCCAACCTTGGGGCTCATAAATACAACGAGCTCAGGATTGGCTGTAGGTATGTGTCCATCGCGACAAGAGAGCTGAAGCTGATGGTGCCAAACAGATAATGCGCCGATGTGGTTTCAGATCGATAGCTTGATTTTGTCGCTTTGGTACTGCGATACTGTCTGCCCTATTAGGTGGAAGTTGGCCAAAGCTGCCATTCCTAGCGGGGGTGTGGCGAGATGATCGCGCTAACCGGATAACACCTTGGCACACGATCGAGCGATAAATCCTGATGTAGTCGGGACGGTGTTGGCCTGATATCTGCGAATCGGAGAAGCTCGCTATTGTGCCTCTACTCAGTTCCCTTCACGCAAGCGTGCGCGGTTCTCTCCCCCCCCCATAGCTCGTGGATCGATCCTCTTGGGTGGATGCCATTCGCTGTTTGGAGGGCACGGGTCTTGTGCATTGGGAGAGAATAGTTTTAGGTTATCACGGTGACATCCGATGTTTAGTGGAGGTAATAGGCTCGGTCTCATGGCGCGATTGCAGTTGATGCTTATGGCCATGCTTGAGATTCTCAGGTACCAGAGCTCGCGACGATAACGAGGTGGGTGATGATCGTGGATGAATCAGCAGAGGACTCAGGCCTAGGGCTCGACGCGCAGACAGAACTTTTCCTGCAACTCGCTGAATTAGTCGGTGCCACCACCCGGACCGGGCCCGTCCTCGCGTTGGCCTGTGAGCGGCTGGCGACGATAATTGGTTGTACTCGTGTGAGCGTATTTCTCGTGATTGACGGCCAAGTCGTGCCGCGCATGTCACGCTTTGCGGACGGCATGACAATGCCGGAGCAGTGGGATCAGTTTCGCACGACGGTAGCGGCCAGCCATCCGCCTCCAGTCGTTATCGAGGTGCTTGAGCACGGTATGCCCATTGTGCGCTCAGCCTACGACGATGATTGGTGGGCTGAGCAGTTTGGTGTCGCCTCGATCATGGCCGTTCCGGTTGGAAAGGCCTCACATCCACTTGGTGTACTGGTTGCAGACTCTCAGGTGCCCTGTGATTTCAAGCCGGACCAGGTCCGTCTTGCGGCGGCATTGGGCGTACAACTTGGTGGAATTGTCGCATTGGCCCGCCAGATCGAGGAACAAAACAGCCGCCTCGACATTGCCGAGGCGGTCCACAACTTTGTGGTTGAAGGGTCGCTTGCCACCTCGACCTTGGGCGTAGCCCAGGCACTTGCACGGGCGGTATCCAGTGCTCTTGGATACACAGTCACCCTTGCTGTTGCGCTTGATGCCACTGGTTCTATTACCGAGTTCACCGGTTCCGGGGTGGACCCATCCATCCTCAGCGAAATGAGTAGTACCCTCACGGGAGAGCTAGTAGCCTCCGTTCTCGCAGGTGGCGACGCCGCTGGACCCTGTCTGTTGCAGGAGATGGCTCTTGATGAGAAGATGTCATGCGCTCTGACCTTTTTGGGGTTTGGTGCCGGCTGGTGTATCCCGGTGAGTCGATTGAATGGCCAAGTCGTCGGTGTTGTCATTGCCGCGGATCCTACTAATCGCGGCGTCATCGGTCATCGACATCGTGACCTTGTGGGCGTTCTGGCCCAAGAGAGTACGGTCATTGTCGAGAATGCAGTGCTCCGCGAGCATGATCACTTCCAGGCCACTCACGATATGCTCACTGGATTGGCGAATCGTGCTGAGTTCGAAGAGTATCTGACGCGTGCCATTGCAGTCGCTGAGCGCACCTCAACACCGCTGGCGGTCTTGCTTCTCGATCTCAACCGTTTTAAGGATGTCAACGACACGCTCGGCCACCATATGGGTGATGAACTACTTCGTCAGGTAGCATCCTGTCTCACCTCCGTCATGCGCGAGGCGGACTTGGTGGCTCGATTGGGAGGAGATGAGTTTGTCGCTTTGCTCACCACTTCGGGAGATGTTGCGGGGGCTCGGACGGTAGCTAAGCGACTTGTCGCTTCGCTTGAGCAGCCTCTGCTCGTCGCGAACCGTTCGATCTGGATCGGTGCCAGCGTCGGGATCGCCTGTTTCCCCGACCACGGGACGGATCCACAGACCCTGCTCCATCGAGCCGATCTGGCTATGTATGAGGCGAAACGTACGACGGTTGGAGTGGTTGCCTACGATGCCAGAGTAGATCGGGCACAATCAACGGTTCCAGGCTTGTTGCTCGAGTTGCCAAGAGCGATCCAGAACAATGAACTGCTTCTGCATTATCAACCCAAGCTTGACTTAAACACCGGTTTGGTAGTGGGTGTTGAGGCGCTTGTGCGGTGGGCGCACCCCACTCTTGGATTGCTTGGCCCGGATCAGTTTGTCCCGTTGGCTGAAGCTACGGGGATCATACGGCAGCTGACATCCTGGGTGCTGATCACTGCACTTCGGCAGGTAGCCACCTGGAGAGAGCATGGATTGATCCTGGGTATGGCGGTGAATGTTTCGGCTCGAGATCTCGCAGATCCTTCGCTGCCAGAGCGCGTGATGAGCGCTCTTGGCGAGGCCGGGGTGCCGGTGGATCAGTTGACGCTCGAGCTCACTGAGTCAGCAATTATGTCAGACGAGGCAAAAGGGACCCAGGTCCTGACCGAGTTGCGCGCCTTGGGGGTCAGAATCAGCCTGGACGACTTTGGCACCGGCTATTCATCGTTGGCCTACCTCGAACGTCTCCCGCTCGATGAGGTCAAGATCGATCGGTCATTTTTGGGCCAGGATGGTTTTGGGGCTGAGTCCTTTGTGATACGTTCGATGGTAAAAATGGGCCATCACCTCGGGTTACGGATCGTCGTCGAAGGGGTTGAGAACATGGTATCGCATGAGAGCGTGGCTCGTATCAACTGCGATGAACTGCAGGGATTCGTACTTTCTCCGCCACTGGCGGTCGCTGACTTTGAACGCTGGCTTACTGATTGGACGAATGAGATCGCCGACGAGCCCTTTGCCTCAAGTTGATGAAGTCCTCCGTCGGCCCTATGAGCACTAGCGCCGATCAGGGGGAAATGTCAGGTTGTCGTCAGATCCTCTCTAGCCTTGACGGTTCTGTATCGTCGACGTAGGTGCCAGGTCCTGTCGGAGATATGGTTCTGGAGGGCCTGTTGAGATGTGTACTTCGTGTGGAGAGACCCCTCCGTCAGTAGCATTGAGCGGACGCGATTCGTTGTGAGATGGGTGCAGAAGTGATGACAATTACGACAATATTGAGGCTATCATGATCGAGTATGAAGGGTTGATGGCGCTCACCTGGACTATGGCGAGTTTCGCTAACGGCGAAAAACAACCCTCACCGATTGATGTCACAGCTCACTCGGCAGGCTATGAGTTGAGTCGATAACCGACTTGGACCCTGGGGCGGCAGGTGAACCGCAAGCCTAAGGGAGTAATCATAGACAGGATCCATGGAATGGATCTATGGCCATGCGAACGCCACCCGGTCGCCAAATGGCTATGCAAACGCCACCCGGTCGCCAAAGCTACTTCGCAGGTGCCCGATCAGGTT
>NZ_DAHXOI010000018.1 GCF_027364955.1 Ferrimicrobium sp. | reverse complement strand
ACAAAGGCACTGTCGATCTCGATGTAGAAGTTGGTCGTCGTTAACGGGTCGTTCTTTAATAGGTTGAACTGTGCCATAGATCTGCTCCTCCTGGTTCTAGCTTGCTACTTGCTTCTGTTGACTGATACGGAAGATGACAAACTCTGCTGGCTTGACCGGGGCGATACCAACTTCAACGACAAGTCGGCCCTCATCGATCGAGGCAGGGGGGTTGGTCTCTGCATCACACTTGACATAGAAGGCCTCTTCAGGTGAGGCACCAAAGAGGGCTCCGTCCTGCCAGAGGCCGCCCAAGAAGGCGGTGAGGGTACGGGTGACACCCTCCCAGAGGCTGACATCGTTGGGTTCAAAGACCGCCCACTGGGTCCCGTCCAAGATGGTGGTCTCCACCATGTTAAAGAGACGGCGTACGTTGACATAGCGCCAATCGCTATCAGAGGAGAGGGTGCGTGCCCCCCAGATCCGGATGCCACGGGTACCAAAGGGACGGATACAGTTGATGCCGATCGGGTTGAGGAGGGATTGCTCGTTCTTGGTGATGGGGCGCTCGACATCGAGGCAACCACGGATGGTGTCATTGGCTGGTGCCTTCCAGACCCCCCGGGTATCGTCGGTGCGTGCCCATACCCCAGCGATATGGCCGCTCGGGGGGACAAAGACCTCACTCTGGCCGTTGGTACCAGCGGGGTTCTCTACTTTGATCCAGGGGTAGTAGAGCGCAGCAAAGGCCGAGTCATACATCGCAACGCCAGAGCGCCACTCCTTGATCTGTTGCACGGTCATGCCTGGAGGGGCATCAAGGATCGCCATGCGGTTGCCCTGGAGTTCGCAGTGACCAATGAGGGCGGTCTGGACCGCCTTCCACATGGCGAGATCGACGGTGCCATCAGCTCGGGTGGCAGCGGTGACGAGGTCGGGGACGATGACCATGGTGACCTCGTCAGCGACGGAGAGACCATTGATGCCAGTCCTTGCGGTCTCAGAGCCGGTGAACTTCTTGCCGGTCACGGGAACCGGGAGAGGAGGAGGAGCAATGAGTGGATAGGTGCCTGGCTTCATCACCTCGATCATGGTGGCAAGGTCGATCGCCTCGTCGAGGTCGAGTTGGACCTTGACCTTGGTTGAGGAGGCGTTCACGACGGTTGCGACGTTGCGATCTCCAGGGGAGAGGGTGAGGTTGGTAAAGGACTCGATGGTGGTGTTGTGCGAGAGGACATCAAGGTCAAAGGGAGAGGGGCCATCGGTGTCGGCCTCAACTGAACGGACAACGACCGTCAAGGGGTCTCCGGGCTCAAGGCTCTCGATCGTGAGCGGGGAACCCAAGACACGGTCAGCAGCGGGAAGGGAGACCCGAGAGGGTTCATCAGAGGACTCGGTATTGGGGATGCGTACGATGTAGGCGATAGAGCCACCGTTTTGGAAGTAGCCATACACCGCCAAGGGGAGCATGTAGCCGTTGACGAAGCCTCCGTAGAGCTCTTCGTACTGGGTCCAGCTCGTTACCAGACGGGGCTTTGCGCCCTCTGGGTCAGCGGGGTCATCCGTTGGGGCAAACTCGGTAAAGCCAACGAAGGCAGCGATCGCAGTTGCTGCAGCACTCAGGCTCTTTTGGGCAGAGGGGACCTCCTCGACATAGACCCCAGGAGCGGTATAGGTAGGCACGGTTGTACTCCTCTCATTGGCACACGGTTCTCATTGGACGGTTCTCAATCTCAGCGAGATCGCTCGGGGTGTCGTTCTAGGGGAATCGACTGATGGACCCCGCGGTTCTGATCGCCGTGCATTGGTGTCTCGTTGTTGCTTTGTCTCGTTCAGTCTTGGCACTGCACTCTTGGTCTCATTGTTCTCAGGGGTACCACCTAGGCGATACCGGTTATCTGGTACCTCATAAGAAGAGTGACCGTCTCCA
Organism: Ferrimicrobium sp.; assembly: GCF_027364955.1. Lineage (NCBI taxonomy): Bacteria > Bacillati > Actinomycetota > Acidimicrobiia > Acidimicrobiales > Acidimicrobiaceae > Ferrimicrobium > Ferrimicrobium sp. Next base: position 45,478 of record NZ_DAHXOI010000018.1, on the reverse strand, counting down.
GGTACGGAAGCATTACCCACTCTTCGTTCGGCGAGAACTTCGTCAAGAGCCCAATGCACTGAGTGGAAAGCGAGACCCCCCATGCGAGACCCCTACACAAACCCCCGGCCGCTACATGAGTGTAGCCGAGGAATGGGGAGGTGTCAAGTGTCTTTAGGGCGTTCGTTGCAGCATGGAACTGGAATGAACCACCCGTAGCGGTGAACGATTCTTTATGTCTGGCGGGTCCGCTTCAACGAGTAATGCAGACACGTCGTTCCAGCTCTCAAGCGACGCACCAACCATCCTCAGCGAGCGGTGAAAATACAGTCAAAACACATCGAACCAGCACGAGCCAACCCTTCACCACCTGAGTCCGCAGGCGACCAGGTAGGTGCGCTCGCCACAATGGGCGAGGGATCGCTACGTGTTGTTCAAAGCGGTCGTTGTGGCGCGACGATTACGCGACCCAGGCCTGGTAACTCAAGGTTATCTGCAGCCTGCTTCAAGGCGCTCTTAGCGGTGATGAGGATCTCGGCTGGCTCGATCCCATGACTCGGGTAACTTGCAACTCCGGCACAGACCTTCGCGATCGGAGAAGTCCCCTCACGAGCGTGCGCGATTTGAATCCGTTCTGCGACCCAGGCGGCGCCGTCCTCATCGGTGTCATCAAGGAGAAGGGCAAAACTGCGGCTACCCACGCGACAGGCTACATCGGCAGTTCGAATGGTCGCCGCGACCACCTCCGAGAAGGCGAGGATAGCAGCATCAGTAGCCTCCCCAGTGACATCAGGCTGCATAACCAACTGCAAGAGCACAATACTGAGCGGCCAGAGACGTCGGCGCGCGGTCGCTACTTTGGTGCTGAGGAGACCAGAGAAGAAGATCTCGTTCATCAGGCCGGTGAGTGGGTCGGTGATCGGGTCAGCTGTGCCCATCGCCGGACTCACCAACGACGCCTCCCCGGCTGTCTCCACACCCGTTGTTGACTGATCGTCCGCGATTGTAAGCTCAGGCTGCGAGACCGCCACCAGGCTCGTCTCTTCGGAGCCTTCAACAGGGGTGTCACGCCGGGACCTGGATCCCAGTCCGATGATCACCGCAACGAAAGCGATACCAGCACCGATCACACCATCCTCAGCACGACCCGAGCGCATACCGACGGCACTCACCGCCACGCCCCCCACACCCAGGATGATTGCCAAAAACCCACGCAGTCTCATGCGACATGCTTCGGCGCAAAACGACAGAAGCTGTACAAACTTTCAGGAATGATTTGCTTCCCGTCGCGTCGCCACGATATCGACCAACTGGGCCATGATCTGGGTGATCTGATAGTGCTTTGGAGTGAAGACTTCGCGGACTCCAAGCGCCATCAGTTGGCTGATATCGTCGTCAGGGATGATGCCACCCACAATCACTGGCACACTCACTGCGCGCGAGCTCAACTCCGCAAAGAGAGCACCGACGAGCTCAAGATGCGAACCCGACAGAATCGAAAGGCCGATCAGGTCCACGTCCTCATCACGAGCGACACTCGCAATCTCGGCAGGGGTCTGGCGAATCCCCTGGTAGATCACCTCGAATCCAGCATCGCGAGCCGCAACCGCGATCTGTTCAGCTCCGTTGGAGTGACCGTCGAGTCCGGGCTTTGCCACCAGGAGTCGTGCCGGACCTCCGGGCAGATGCCGCAAGCGATCGACCAGCGCATCCATCTGGCCTCTGCGCACGCCAGCACCACCTTGGATCCCGGTTGGCGCCCGAAACTCTCCGAACGCCTCGCGCATGGTATCGGCCCAATCCTGAGTGGTGCCACCGGCTTTGGCAAGGACCAGCGTTGCCGCAATCAAGTTCTCGTCCGTCCTCGCCACCCTCAAGAGATGATCCTTCGCAGCCTTCACGGCACGCTCGTCTCGGAGACGCTTGAAGGCCACAAACTCCTCGATGAGCCGCCCGACCTCTGCCCCATCGGCGCTCAAATGCATCTTGGTATCGACACCGGCGAGCATCGCCTCCTGCGACTCCTGGGCCCTGTCCTGATAGAGGTTGACGCCAACAACCCGTTGGACACCGGTCTCGATCGCAAGAGCGCGTTCGGTCTGAGCGCGGACCAATGCCGCCTTCATCTCGTCGATCTGGACAAAGACGCCGCCGGCATCGATAATGCGATTGAGTTCATCGCGAGCAGCGTCAACGATCTCAGCGGTCAACCCCTCCATCACCTTCGACCCCTCAAAGATGTCGGGATACTCGAGCAAGTCAGTCTCGTAGGCGAGGATCTGTTGCGCTCGCAGCGACCACTGCTGATCGATCGGACGTGGGAGACCAATCGCCTCATTCCACGCCGGAAGCTGGAGTGCCCTGGCTCGAGCATCCCGCGAAAGAGTAACCCCTAACGCCTCCAACATGATGCGGTAGACGTTATTCTCAGGTTGGGACTCCGTGAGTCCAAGGGAGTTCACCTGCACACCGTAACGAAAGCGGCGAAGCTTTGGATCCTCTACTCCATAGCGGGTGCGGGTGAGTTCGTCCCAAAGAGCGACAAAGGCTCGCATCTTCGCGATCTCCTCGATCAGCCGAATACCCGAGTTCACAAAGAACGACATCCTGCCCACCACTTTGGCGATACCACCCGCGCCCAGACGACCTCGATCACGAACGGCATCGAGAATACCAACGGCGGTCGCGAGCGCATATGCCACCTCTTGGACCGGAGTCGCCCCCGCCTCCTGCAGGTGATAACTGCAGATATTGATCGGGTTCCACTTGGGGACATGGACGACAGAGAACTCAATAAGGTCTACCGTCAGCCTCCTGGAGGCCTCCGGTGTAAAGATAAACGTACCGCGAGAGAGGTACTCCTTGATGATGTCGTTCTGGGTGGTGCCAGAGAGCAGGTGGTAGGGAATGTCCTGTTCATCCGCGAGGGCAAGATAGAGACTAAAGAGCCACATCGCTGTTGCGTTGATGGTCATCGACGTATTCATCTTGTCGAGCTCGATGCCGTCAAAGAGCTGGCGGAGATGGGCAAGATGGGCGATGGGGACCCCTACCTTGCCAACCTCACCGACACTACGAGGATCATCGGGGTCAAGTCCCAGCTGGGTTGGCAGATCGAAGGCCACGGACAGACCAGTCTGTCCGTTGGCGAGATTCGCACGAAAGAGTCGATTCGAGGCGGCGGCCGAGGAGTGTCCTGCATAGGTACGCATCACCCACGGTGCATCAGGTTGCTCCAGGTGTGGCTCCATCGATAATCTCCTTAGGCCTTCGATTGATAGTCGTAGAAGCCTCGACCGGCTTTGCGGCCCAACTGACCGGCCTCTCGCATCCTGCGCAGCGTGGGTGCCGCCAACATCGCAGGATCCCCAGTCTCCTCGTAGAGCCGTTCAAGGATCGCGACCGCCACATCGAGCCCGACGAGGTCGAGCAAGGCGAGCGGCCCCATCGGATAGTTACATCCCAACATCATCGCACGGTCGATATCCTCTTTTGCTGCGACCCCTCGTTCGAGCAGCCGCACAGCGGTGTTCAAGTACGGAAACAGGAGCGCATTGACGACAAAGCCAGCCTCATCGTTGACGATCACTGGCTCCTTGCCAAGCGTTTGCACAAAGTGTCGCCCCGCCTCAAGAACTTCGGGTGCGACCACGAGTGATCGAACGACCTCCACCAGGCGGAGACTGCCAACGGGATTAAAGAAGTGGAGACCGAGGACGAGTTCGGGCCGCTTGGTCGTAGCAGCCAAGGCCATGATAGGGAGCGTCGAAGTATTAGAAGCGATTATCGCCCCCTCGATGAGCACATGATCCAACTGAGCGAAGAGATGCTTCTTCACCTCAATGTCCTCGACCACTGATTCGATCACGAGATGTCGATCGTAGAGATCGTCGATCTCGGTCGTGTAGCGAACCATGGACATCGCTACCTCGTAACGCTCATCATCGATCTCGGTGCGCGCAATTCGCCGTCGGAGCTGTCGTTCAAGCGCCACCTTCACCGAGCGCGATGCCTCCTCAGATCGAGTGCGTACCACTACGTCATAGTCGGCCAGAATGCATGCCTCGACAATCCCGGAGGCCATCGTCCCTCCACCAACCACGCCAATCCGTGAAAGTTGCACACACCTAGCGTACCGGTTTTGCTCCGCATCGACGACGGCGACCAAGCGGGCTTGGGATAGTTACTAGGCTTGGCACACGATGAAGACTCCACTCTATGGCACCATTGCGCTCGTCGGCGGGGACGAGTTCGGGCCGCTCTGCACCTTTGATGAGGAGATCCTTGCACAAACCGGAGCTCAACGTGTCAGCATCCTCCCCACTGCGGCAGCCTACGAGCGACCAGACCGGGCCGTCGCCAATGGCACCCGCTACCTCCAGAACCTCGGAGTCACCGTCGACGTGATCGAGATCTATAATCGCTCCGATGCCGAGAACGAAGAACTCACGGCGCAGATCGATCGCGCTGAGGTACTGTACTGTATCGGCGGTTCACCGCTCCACCTTCGATCAGTGCTCGTCGGAACTCGGGCCCTGGAGGCACTTGGGAATGCATGGTCGCACGGAACCACGCTGGTCGCATCATCAGCCTCAGCGATGGTGCTCGGCGATCCGATGATCGACCCCCGTGGTGGGGCGCTCACCATTGGTCTCGGCTTAATCCCCCATCTTGCAATCTTGCCACATGCCGATCAACGGTCGCTCTCGATCCGCGATCGTACGATTCATCTCGTTCATGCTCCCACCATTATGGTCGAGATCGACGCCCAGACGGCGCTGATCTACCATCGATCGAGCGGCATCCAAGTGCGAGGAGCTGGCAGCGCGACCGTCTATCAGGACGGACAGCAAACCGAACTCTCGCTCGTTGGTGATCTACTAGACCAGCGTACGCTCCAGGTCGGCTAGTTCGTCGAGGACCGCGCCCATCTCCTTCAAGCCAAGCGCAACCGCCTCCTTGGCCGCCGCCAAGCGAACCTCCAGCGGGAGTTCGGCGTTGGTCGCCAGCCAAACCACGGGCGCTTGCTGACCGAGCCCGTGTTCGATCAACGCCTGAGACCAATGGGAGGCGCGCTCGAGCTCCAGGTGTCGACCGACCAAGGAGGCCGCCGCGAGAAGTGTGCGATCGTCTGGGCGTAATGCGATCAATTCGATGAGCAGACGATCGGCTAGTCGCGGATCCACTTGAAGGAGCTGGGCCGCCACTAACTGCTCTTTGTCATCAGGAAGCGCCGCCAATAGCTCAGCAACATCAACCTCGCCGCGCTCCATAAAACCCGCTAGTTCTACAAGATGGACATCCATGACACCTTGGGCAAGGCCAGCGATGATCACACGTGCTGCCTCGGCATCCCGACCAAGTGCACTTAGTGTGCGGGCCTTCAACCCCAACAGCGTGGTCGGGTTGACCGTGAGTCCATCGCGGTCAACGACAAAGCCGCCGATAGCATCGATCCACTCCAGGGTCTCCTCAAAATTTCCTTGCGCAAAAGCAAGGTGTGCACGATCATGGTATCCAAAGTATTCGTGAAAACCCTGCTCATCGAGTTGCTCAATCGCCCACTGGGCTTGTTCGAATCGGCCGAGCGTCCGATACCAGGATGAGAGTGCCAACATTCCCACCCGCTCCATGGAGGGTACCCCCGAACCGAGGACCCGTTCTTCTACCAACGTCACCGCCTCTTCAAGGCGCCCGCTCATCGTCATCGATCTCGCCTCATGGAGCGCAGCCTCGGCCTCGGAGGCGGCCGATCCGTTGGTTTCGGAGATGCGAAGGTTCCGTTCGGCCTTGGACTTGCGCGTCATCTCCGTGTCGAGATAACCGATATGGCGGAGATGGATATCTGGCTGTAGAACGGAGTAGGCACTGCGAAGGTCATCTCGATACCAGACCGTCTCGTGAATCGCTCCACGCCAATGACAGTCCTTACGACGAAAGAGCCGATTGGCAAAATGGTTGGTGAGCGAAAGTCCTCCGCCCGTTTCATTCTCTATCCGCACCGAGTACGACTCATAGGGGGCAAATGGATCCTCGAGCCGGAGCCGAAGCGCCGAACGGTCGCCGACAACGCGCTCATCCGCGTCGATCCAAAGAATCCATGTACCAGTCGCATACTTGAGGGTTTGATTGCGGGCCCAGGCAAAATCCTCGCGCCAGCTCCCCTCGATGACGTGGGCACCATGCTCCTTGGCGATGGCTACGGTAGCGTCCGTGGATCCAGTGTCGAAGACGATCACCTCATCGGCAAGATCACGAGCGGATATGAGAGCCTCGGCCAAGCAGCTCTCCTCATCCTTGACGATCATACAAAGGGAGAGGAGGGGTGTGGTCACTGGGGCACCAGGGATGAGTTGGGACTTGACCTGGGAAGAGAAGGCAATCGAACCCTGCGCAAGCACAAGCGAGCGGTCTCGGTAGAGTGCGGAAAACAGTGCAAAGCTCGTGGTCGATCCCGCCCGAAGGCTCTCGTGCACCCAAGCCCCTGGTGCGCAGGCGACAAGATCGCTACCAAAGGCAATAGGTTGCATCGTCCCCGCAAAGGTCCGACGCATATGGGATGCGTACTGGGTCTGTTGTGCAAGGTTGACGATGGGTTGGCCCTCCTCAAGAACCTGACGTTGCGGACCTTCGACGTTCGGAGAACCCGGGACGATGACCGCCTCAGGATAGTATTCCGAAGCGACGAGGAGCTCGTCGAGCCAACCTGGTGTGAGTGAAGCCGCCGAAGACACCACCAGCACCCGATGCGCCTGCGAAAGACGGTCGAGATCACGAGGGGCAAGCTGGCGTCCCTCCACCAACAGAATGACCGGATAACTCGCGGGCACAATCGTTGACAGATACCGCCGAGCATTGCGGTGTGAACGTTCATCGGCGAGCAATACCAGTACCGCCACTCGTGCTTTGGTCACTTTCCATCCTTTCTCGTCGGTCCATCTCTCAGACGTTTGCGTAGGTAGAGGTTCGATCGACCGTCAAGTTCTGCGATGATCGATTCGTACAATCTCGGCAAGCATCACCACTTAGGGCGGAGTCTCCGTGGGTAGCTTGGACAACAATCGCACGGAGATGACGCCCACCGGTTGGCGGTCACGCCAGGATATGGTCGCATCGATACCCTGCAACTGAGGATGGCCTAACAATGCTGTTGCCTCGGCAGGCAGCGCCGATGCCTCGACCAGCTCCACGAGACGCGCTCGGGGTGCGTGCGGCCGTTGTTCGTTAAAGAGCAGTCCAAAGATATTCAGGATCTCATGGATATTGTCCGTCATCGTATCGGTGAGGGTTCCTGCGGCCCTCGCCTCGTCGATCATCCCCTTGGGAATCATGGACAGGCCAGCGCCAAAGGTGAGCGCGAAGGAGAAATCTACGTGAATGATCGATCGGAGCACATCATCTTGATCGTGGTAGAGACCCGCAAGGTACAACGGCGGCAGCGGACTCCGTTGGGGATAGCGGTCAGCGTGGATTTCGGCATTCATGAGGTTCGCGAGCACCGACTCCATCTCGTCAAGGCTCGGCAGTAAGAGACGCGAGGATATCTCGGCGATCATCCTTCATCGCCACTGTCGCTGATCGAGACGAGATGCATCTCGCCCAGCTCGGTGGAGAGACGAAAAACCTCGCTGGTAGTCCCCGTCGGTACCCGAAGACGTCCAAAGAGAAACATTGGGAGTCCGGAACGCAGGCTAGGATCGGCCTCGATCACCAATCGCTTGGCGACGCCGCCGATGACGTTCACCACCTCGGCCACTGCGTCGGTGATCTCGACGTCACTCAGCTCCTCATGGCGTCCGATCATGTTGGCAGTCAGAAGCTCCAAGGTCACAAACTCGGCGACAAGACCTAGTTGCAACGACAGTCGGTCGCCCACGAGACCGACCCATGCACCCGGGAGGTTGGCTGGAATACCTTGTGTCTGCAGTTGGGGAGTGGCAACCAGCGGAGGTAAGATCCCACCCTCAAGTGCTCGCACGCCATCGAGGAGTGCGCTCGACCACTGGGTCATCTGCATGGTCACTGTACCCCCACCGCATCAAGTGCATCGCGAAAGTTGCCAGGTGTAAAGGGCTTTGAGATAAGAAATGACGCCCCCGACTCTCGAGCGAGTCGCACCATATCCGGGGTTCCCTCCGAGGTCACAAAGCCAAAAGGTATCCCCTCGTCTTGAGCTCGGAGTTCACGCAGGAACTCGAGCCCATTCATCTCAGGCATATTCCAATCAGAGAGCACCAGATCAATCTCATGTTCATTGAATCGTTGAAGTGCCTCTAGACCATCTTGTGCCTCGATATACTCGGCATCATCAAAACCAGCCTGTCGTAGCTGGCGAATCACGATCATGCGCATCGCACGCGAATCGTCAACCACCAAGATCCTCATTCCACTACCTCCACGATCGGCCCCCATTCGGCCATATCGGCAGCTACCCAAGGAGGCTTAAGGTTCTTGACGCGTTTCGCGCAGCCGACGCAGACTCATGCGCGACTTGGGACGTGGCACCACCAGGTGGCCAGAGGTCGTCGCGTTCTCCGCCTCGCGACCCTGCACCATGAGCTGGCTCAAGCGCTCAACGATACGCATCCGATGGCTCCTCGATAGGAGTGAGGCCGCCTGACTGTCGCCGAGCTCCATCGAGAGGATGAGGAGACGGTGTTCGTTGATGTGGTGGTCCTGTTCAGCGGCCGTTGGCGGTAGCATCAGTCTGGCGCGGTGCAGTTGATCGACGAGGAGCGAGTAGACCCCACCGCTCAACGGGTACTGGGCCGCCTCACCAAGGAGCACCCGGTGAAATCGATCATCGAGATGGATAAACTCATCCGGATCACCATGGTCGAGCACCGAAACCAGCTGTTCGTTGAGCTCTCTCAAGACCGAAAACACCACAGCGTTCGGCGCCTTGGCCAGCCGGGTGGCCGCCGCCGCCTCAAGGCTGGCGATCATCTCAGATACCTCGGGCAGCTCCCCAAAGTCGATCAGGCGCACCCGATATCCCTTACGCGGTACCGACTCGAGCCATCCCTCAACCTCAAGTCGCGCCAACGCCTCTCGCACCGGAGTCCTCGAGGCCCCGACAAGATCGGCGATATCGCGGTCCAGCAAGAAGCTACCCGGCTCGATCGCCAGCGAGACGATCGCCGAGCGGATGCTGAGATAGGCGCTGTGCGACAACGGCACGGTATTCGACTTCACCACGACTGCTAACTCATACCTCCCACCAACAGTATGGCTAACTTTGTCGGAAATTACCAATAGCAACCCAAGAGTTCTCCCGCTACAAGAGGGCCAACACGGAGCGATAGAGCACAGTTAGCCACGAAAGCGCACGACGTGCGGCTCACTCGCTGCCACCTTCTCAAAGCGCCCACCCGGGTCAGGCAACGACTCCGCTGCCGCCATCACGAGGACGCTACCAGGGGCAAGATGGGCAATGAGTTGGTCCGCGATGCCGGCCTTCACGGCGGGCGAGAAATAGATAAGGATGTTACGCAAAAAGATGATATCAAAGGTTCCGAGCATCTGCCAGGGTCGAGCTAGATTCATCTGGCGAGCACTGACCAACGCTGCAACCTCTGGTCGGACCTTGTAGCCGTTGCGCTCAGGGATGAGAAAGCGTCGTGCAAGTGAATGAGGAAGTCCACGTTCGATCTCAAGTTGCGAGTACCACCCCACGCGAGTCCGCTGGACCATTCGCATCGAGACATCGGTGGCGAGAATATTTGCCGTTCTCGCTAGCGCTGGAAATCGGTCGATCAGAAGCATCGCGATGGAATACGCCTCCTGGCCGGAGGAGGCCGCACCCGACCAGACGCGAAGCGCCCGGCCCTGACGTTCCTCAAAGAGATGGCCGATGACCCGCGTTCGCAGGAGATCAAAGGTCCCAGGCTCACGAAAGAAGGACGTCTCATTCGTCACCATCGCGTCGATCACGGCCTGGACCAGGGTCGATTCGCGCTCTCGGATGAGCGCATTGATAAGGCCATCGAGATTGTCAAAGCCAAACCTCACGAGCAACGGGCTGAGCCGGTGTTCCACGAGATAACCACGCGCCTCCCCCAGTTGGAGTGCAATCTCTGCCTGGAGAAAGTCCGCCAGTCGGTCATAGGTCGCAAGAGCGATGGGCACTAGGTTACCTCCACTCTTGTTGGTCGTCCTGTCGTCACCAGGCTTCGTACCCGAGCACCGATGTCCGAGGGAGAACCGACAGCGCGCACAAGACCTTGGCTCACCACCGCACCGGGCATCCCCCACACGGCGGAGCTCGCCTGATCCTGGGCAAAGACAAGGCCTCCGTGGGCGACGATGACACTCGCTCCGGTCGCACCATCAGTGCCCATGCCACTGAGTACCACACCAACCGTTCGATGGCCAAGTACCGCGGCAGAGCCGAAGAGAACGTCGGCCGATGGTTTGCAGGAGTTCACCGGTGCCGCATCTGAATAGGTGAGCACCAACCGTCCATCCCACTGTTGCAGCTCCAGATGGACGCGACTGGGGGCAAAGCGAATAGTCCCAGCCCGCAGGATCTCACCATCATTGGCGATCGCAACATCGGTACCAAGCAGTTCGCCGAGCTGATCGACCAGAAGCCTCAAAAAATGAGGAGCGATATGTTGGACCACGACAATCGGCAGATCAACACGACCCAATGCAGCGAGAAAGGTGCCCAGAGCCGCTGGTCCTCCCGTTGAGGCCGCCACCACGATCAGCTCCGGGGATGGTGACCCCGGGCGTTGCGGTGATGGCGTCACGGTCACCCTGGGTGCACGCTCGGCGCCAGCAAGACTTGGTCGTGCCAGTGCCCGGATGCGCGCAAGTAACGTCTGGCGAACCTCATCCTCAAACTGAAAAGAGAGTGGTTTTGGCACATAGTCGCTCGCGCCAGCCAACATGGAGGCGACGGTCATGCGACTTCCTGAGTCCGTCAGTGCCGAGAACATGATGATCGGCACATGTGGGTCGGTAGCGCGAATCTGGCCTAGGGTCGCCACACCATCGAGCCTAGGCATCTCGATATCGAGAACCACCACATCGGGGTGCAGCCTCCCAAAGAGCTCCAGTGCCTGTAGCCCATCCTCGGCCTGCCCAACGAGCTCGAGATCGTCTTCTGCCGCGATCCATGATGCAACCCGGGTGCGGATCACCCTCGAATCATCGGCGATCAGGATCCTCACCACTACGCCGTGGCTCCTGCCTGCGCAACGTGCTGGGCATCGAGAACCAGGGTGATGGTGTCTCCCTGTTGGATCACCGCCGCCGTCAACTTGCGAAAGGATAGGGGTATCGTCTCTGGAGTGGGCAAGAGTTCCTCGCTCACCGCCCGCACAACGTCCCCGATCGCATCGACGAGCAGAGCGAACAGCTGAGTGCCTCGCTCAAGTACCAACACCATGGGATCGCCGCCGGGCGGTCTTCCAACACCGAGCAGTGAGGCACGCAGATCCAAAACGGTCAGGATCTGTCCACGGAGATTGAGGAGGCCAGCGACGGTAGATGGGGCCGCGGGAACGGGGGTAAGGTGCTGTGGGGCAAGCACTTCGGTGATGTGGTCCATCGGCACCGCACAACGGTACTCGCCGATCAGAAAACTGCAGAACTGCTCAGACTCACCCATGGCCCGCTCCGGACCTCGTCACGAGCATCTCGGCGAGCGAGATGACCCGAACGATCTTGCCGCCGATGATCGTTGAACCGGTGACCCGGCCTCCTATCGTGGTGATATCAATGATTTCACGGATCGCCACGACCCGGTCTGTTGCCCCAAAGCTAGGGATGAGCATCCGTACTGATCCTGCCGCTGGGAGGTCATTCACCCCCCCAAGCAACGATCCGATCGTGACAATTTCTGCCACCATCTCCCGATACTGCATCACCGGCACCCCGCCGAGATATGCAATGGTACTCGCATCGACCTCCTCGATGCGCTCAATCTCAAAGACCGGCACCGCCACGAGCCCGACTGATCCCCCGTCGATGAGCAACACGGTCTCCTCCTCGGCGACCTCCTCGTTGGTCTCCTCGCGCTCGGGAATTGAGCTCTCATCGAGGACGAGCGCAGCGCGAGATGCAATGCCGGCGACGTCGAGGATCATGGCGACGTCGCCATCGCCAAGAATTGTCGCGCCTGAATAGAGACCGATCGACCCAATGAAGTCATCGAGTGGCTTGACAACGATCTCCTGGGTGTCCACTACCCGATCGACGATCAAGCCAAACTGCCGTCCACTGAGCTGCACCACGACGATGGTGAGCAACTGGAGCTGCGAGAGCACCCTGCTCGCTCTTAGCCCCAGCAACGCAGAGAGGTCAACCACCGGCAACAGCTGTGAGTCGCGGCGGAGGAAAAGACTCTCGCCGACGAAGGCGAGTTCGTCTGCCATCGATTCGCGCTCGAGCCGGAGCAGTTCAACGACGTTGAGCTGGGGTAGAGCAAAGCGTTGACCAGCTACCAACAACATGAGTGAAGGGATGATTGCCAGCGTCAGAGGAATGCGCAAGACGATGGTGGTACCCGCACCCTTCTGGGAGTTGATCTCAATCGTACCGCTCACCTGTTCGATGTTGGTACGCACGACGTCCATCCCAACGCCGCGACCCGAGACACTCGTCACCTCCTCAGAGGTGGAAAACCCAGGAAGAAAGATAAGATCCGAACGTTCACGGGCTGACAGAGAGCCAAGCGACTCGGCGGTGACAAGCCCAAGACGCAGCGCACGATCGGCGATGACAGAGGGATCGATTCCTGCCCCATCATCGGCGATGGTGATCATCACCGATCCACCCTCATGGCGAGCGAGGATCTCGATGTGACCAACGGGTTCCTTGCCTGCGTTCAGGCGATCCTCGGCCAACTCGATCCCGTGGTCGACGGCATTGCGGAGCAAGTGGACCAACGGGTCCCGGAGTGCCTCAAGAATGCCTCGATCGAGTTCAGTGTCACCCCCAGCGGTGGCAAGCACGACCTGCTTGCCAAGGGATCGAGCCAGATCTCGCACCAGGCGAGGTAGTTTGCTAAAGAGCGACTCCATCGGTTGCATACGGGTCTGCATGACTCGTTCTTGGAGTTGCGTCGTGATGAGATTCAGACGTTGTGCCAGGGCGTCAAAGCTTGGGTCCTGGATCACTCCATCGATTTGTAGGGTTCGGTTGCGCACGAGTACGAGTTCCCCGACAAGATTGACCAGATGATCCAGCAGTTCGACATCGACACGGATGGCCTGATCCAGCAGGTTCACATGGGCAGGAACGGGATCTTTTTCAGCAGGCGTCGCCTCGCCTGCCGGGGCAAAGACCACGATGTTCGGGGCAAGCTGCACCTCTGATACTCCCGAGTGTCGGGGAGTTGGTGGGACGCCATTGCCTGCCTCCAACGCTTGACGCATGAGCATCAACGCGTCACAGAGCTCAGCCTCAACACTGTTACCGTCATCCCCTTGGACCTCAATGATGGCAAAATAGCGACGAAGCCCATCGAGAAGGTCGAGCAACAGCTGGACGATGGCATCATTCATGGGGTGGCCGGCATCGCGCAGAACGCCAAGGAGACTCTCGCCCTCGTGTGCGAGTTGTGCCAGATGGTCAAAATCAAAGAAACCGCAGGCCCCTTTGATCGAATGAAGCGTTCGAAAGGTCGCCGCGACTACTTCAGTATGATCAGCACGTAGATCCAGCCCAACAAGGTCCTGCTCCGTACGGTCGAGGTTCTCATAGGACTCGATTAGAAACTCGCGAAGTTCATCACCTAGGTCGTCGCGAGCCATCAGATCATCCTTTCTCTCGCTCTACCTTCGGCGCACAATTGGCGTTGCTTGATATCAACGTTGGTTGGAGATCGAGAGCTCACCGGGAAAGTCCCCACGCAGAGGGTTGAGCCAACCACTCAAACGGTTCAACATTTGCTCAGTCTTTTTGCCGAGTTCTTCGTGGTAACGTGCAGTACCGTGATAAGATAACCACAACAGTGACGGAGTTGGGCACCTCTTCACCAAGAGGGCAGTTCCCAGGCAGACGCCTTCGGGCGCAAGGAGGCGCAGTGCTGGTATTGACCAGAAAGGCCAGTCAGAGTATCGTGATCGGAAACGACATCGTCATCACGATCCTAGATGTCCATCGCGACCAGGTGCGCGTGGGAATCGAGGCGCCTCGTGATGTTGATGTCCATCGTCAGGAGATATTCGATGCGCTTCAGGCATCGAACCGTGACGCAGCCCAGTCAGCTGAGAAGATCCAACCTTCCCGAGAGAAGGAGTAGTCGACCGTCTCAACCGGACCGATCTACTCGACAAGTTCATTGGCGTTGTGGATTCGTGATCGGTCCCGCAAGGGTACCTCCACCGCTTCGTGCATGCTGTATGCCTGATTGTTCTGGAGGACCTGTGCGCTACGCCAGTTCGTTACGTTGATGACCAAGGGTGCTTGGGTGTTCACCGTTGGGAGTCCACCTTCGGCATCAAGGGTCGCGATCAGCATGACAAGTACCTCGCCAGCGTCTTTGATCCCCAACAACGACTGGTGAAAGTCATCGATATCGACGGCCATCTCGATCCCCAACTCACTCGGCTGCGCGATCACGAAACTTGGTCCGTCCTCCTGCGTCGAGCGCAGACCGAGATACGGGCCATACTCCGGTCCGAGAGCGCCCAGCACAAAACTATGGTGCCCTTCAAAGCCAGGTAGCCCTATCGGAAAACTCAGCGGCAAACTCAGCACCCGCTCGGTACGGGTCGTCTCCTCGGTGACTTGACTCATTGATCCTCCTCGATGATAGGACTGACTACTTGGTGAAAAACTGCTCGGACAGAGCCCAGAACGACTCTGGTCTCAGGACATGGGTGGGTAGAGATTGGTTACGACACTGCATTAGAGATACTGGGCAAGGGTTGGCTGGTTTAACTGCGAGGTCGCATAGAGGGCGACCTGGTAGTTATTGAGTTCCTGCTGATACTGGGTCGTTAACTGTGCGGTGTCGATATTTTGAATCGCACCGACTTCGTTGGTCGCCTGGGTCACAGCTCCTGTCACCTGTTGGCTCATCACCTGGAACTGGTCGTAGTTCACGCCAGCCTCAGCTGCCTTATTCTCGAGTGCTGTTAGTGCCGTCTGAACTTGGCTAAGATCAGTACCGGCTGCGGCCGAGATGCTTCCTCCAGGGCTCAGATTACTGATGGCGCTGTTGATCGCCGCGAAGATGCCTTGACCACCGGTCTTGGTCGCGCCAAACGGATCCGTCAAGCTGGTCGGGAGTTCCACACCTGGAGCCGCCGCCACCTGAGGCGCTGACCCATTGCCCTGGTAGGTGACTGTCCCGCCCGAATCTGTGTAGGCTGTCGTGCTACCCGAGGTTCCAGCGAAGATCGGCTGACCCAGGTAGGTCGTGTTGGCGACGCCAAGCAGGGATTGCTCAAGTCCTTGCAACTGGCTCGCCAACCCCTGAGCGTTCGCAGTTGTCACCCCAGGACCACCCGCCTGCACCAACACACTTGAGATCTGTTGGACGATACTCACGGCTTGGGTCATGGACGCATTGGCCAACGAGGCGACGGTCTGCCCTTCCTTGATATTGGTCTGGTACTGGTTGTAGGCCGAAAGCGACGCGTTCACGTTGATCAGGTTGGCTACACCCGTTGGGCTATCAGAGGGCTGCGAAATATTCTCCCCCGTGGTGAGGGTCTGCTCTAGCGAACCGAGCTGGGTCTGATACTGATCAAGCGAGGTTGTCATCAACGCGCTAAGGCTCATCTGTGTTGGGATCATCGACATCTCTGTGTTCTCCTTCCTTGGCTAGACATCTTGTATGAGCGATTGCAGGGTCGTCGCTACCGTTGAGATCACCTTGGCCGCTGCCTGGTACTGTTGTTGATAGTTGACGAGGTTGACCAACTGGGAGTTGACCGAGACTCCAGAGACCGATTGCTCCGCACTGTAGGCTTGGTTATAGGTGTTGGTCGCATTGGTTGCGTTCGCGGTGGCGTTTTGGACATCGAGGCCAACCTGTGCAACTGAACTTGCCCACTGAGCCATCGAGCTCGGTTGCGTACCCGTACCGGACGGATTAGGGACAGAGGTAGCAGTCTGGAGATTTGCCGCTGCCTGAAAGGCAGGGCCATCGCTCGCAAGCTGTGACGCACTGAGAGTAGCGTAGGTGCTGGCAAACTGGGGGTTAGCCGAAAAGGTCTGTGCGTTGAGCTGGGGTGCTGTCGAAGAACCAGAGAAGGAGGAACCCACCAGAGTGCCGAACAACGGGTAGGTGGTACCGTTAGGGATCACCGCGTTGATCTGTGACACCAAAGAACTCGCCAAAGAGTTCAGGCGATCTCCATAACTGGGAAGGTTCGTGTTGAGTGCGGTCAACGTGGCACCAAGGGTACCCCCAGATACAGGAACCGTCGTCCCCGAAGACTGCAGGGTAACAGTAGCCAACTGAGAGAGCGAAGGGGGCTCTGTTTGCGTGCCCGGGCTGAAACTAATCGAGGATGCTTGCCCTCCCTGTACTAACGCCACACCTCCCACTAGTAAGGTGGTCTGCCCTGCGTTCCCAGGGAGCGAGGTGACGCCAAGCTCACTGGCGAGTTTGTCGATGACTTGGTTCTGTTGGTCAACCAAAGTATTGGAGGCACCCGGAGTCAGCGATGTGCTGGCCAGTTGGGTATTGATGGAGGCAACCTGCTGGAGCTGAGCGTTGATCGTGCCGACGAGTGTCGATGCCGAGCTTGCCGCCTGATTGTAGGTAGCAGTGAGGTTTGTCGCTGCCTGATTGATGGCGGTGGCCACGTTCTGTGCAGAAGCCTGTAACTGGAGATATGCGGCGGGCTGTGATGGAGTATCAGCAACATTGGAGAAGTCGTTGAACATCGTGTTCATCTGTTCAGCGATGCCGTTCGAACTCGGCTCGTTGAAGGAGGCTTGGGCACTCGTCAACAATGACTGCATCTGATTCGCATAGCTCTGAGCACCGTTAGCCGAGAGCTCGAGTTGTCGGTTGAAGCTATTGGACGATTGGAGGATGCCGGTGACCGTTACACCGTTGCCAATGGGATCCCCAGGGGTCTGCTGGTTCGCCAACGATGCTGTTTCTTGGAGATAGCCAGGGGTGTTGGCGTTGGAGATATTCTCGCTGACGGTGTCGAGGCCGGTCTGTGCGGCATCGAGGCCAGAGAGCGCGATAGAGAGAGAACCGCCACTCATGCGCGGTGACTCACCGACTCAGGCTTTAAGAGCTCGATATCGCCGTCGCCACGGTAAAGACCGATGTCAAGCCCCAAGTCACGCATCAGGTTGGCCACAACCATCGAACGCCAGAAACAGCCAACCATCACTACATTCGCTTTGGTTACTAACTGTTGGTACCGACTCCTAAAAGCGCCAGGCTCTAGTTCTCCTGACTGCACCTCCTCCACAAGGTAGCCAATGAGCTCATTGAGGCTCACCGCTCGCAGGGCGAGCTCCTCATCGGCGTTCTGTGTCATCAGGTCGCTCATCGCACTCAACTCATGATCGAGCTGATCGAGAAGCTCTTCGATGCGGCTCACATCCACTACGTGATCATTCATGGTGGGACCATCGGCATCGATACGCCCAACCTAAGTTCTCGTTTTCGAGTACGTGAAGAGCCGTGCCATCCGGTGTGGCCCCTCCATGAGGATCGGGTAACGTGAGGCCAACGCTGCCGGGGACAAATCACGCAGGTAACCGCGCGTAATGGGATCCGAGGTTGCGTTCATAAAGAGCTTGCTCGCGTGGTTGTTGATGATCGAATTGGCTGAACGTCCGTAACGGTGCTCAAGCTGGGCAAGGTCCTGCACGATCGAGATCAACCGTACCCCCTGCCCAATGCCGATGGCCGCCAGGCGATCCAGATTCGGGATCGGAGCAAGGTTGGCGAGTTCATCTAGACAGAGCAGCACTGGGTTCTCGCGCCCTCCCTCGAGTGCAAGAGCGACAATACGCGAGAGCAGCAACGCAAAGAGCAAGGAATGGAACTCCTGCTCGCCGGCACTGGCCACCAGAAACGTTGAGCTGGTTGCCCCATCGAAGAGATCAGAGACCCGAAGCGCAGGCAGATCCGTGTCTGCATGGGTGAGTGGCCCAACTAGCCCACGTGCGGTGAGGAGGACCGAGTCGCGTTGGCGATCCTCCAGAGCACACGTCGCCAACACCTGCTCGGCCAATCGACGCTCTCCATGTGAAATCAGACTTCGATAGAGCTCCCCTGGATCATCCAGCCAACCGAGCATCGGTGCACCCGTACACTGGGACGCTCGCAGCACACCAGCTACCACGGGCTCTGCCAGTTGATACCAGAAGTGGGTATCACCGCTCGTCGCAGTGTAGGAGGGTTGAGCGAGTACCAACGCATGCGCCATCGCGGCGGCTTCGCGCCCACCCGTTGCCTCGCAGATCGGATCCCAACGATGGGTCGCACGCTCGGGATCACCGATGATCATGAGACGCCCCTTCGCTTGACGACTGGCGAGTATCTCTGGGATGAGCAGATCCGCCTTCACCGACGTCGCGACCAGTGATCCCGGAAAAGACAAGAGATTGGGGAGCACGACCTTAGTCGTCTTCCCGCTCCTCGTTGGACCGACTACGAGCAAGGAGTGCTCGTCGGTGATTGACACCCGCCGATGTCGAGAGAGCTGGATCCGAAGGCGATTCGCCGGCATCGCAACAGGACTGCCGACGCGTAGCCTGAGGCTGGATTCTGGCCGTTGTGGCCGCCGATACCCACCCTGCAGTTGACGCGATGAAGGTGGGCGCCGCTCCCCCCTCTGAGAACCAAGAAGCCAGAGCGCGATGACCACCACAACCACGAGGAAAGCCCCCACACTAACCTCGCATCGCCTTATCGGTGTCGACAAGTACGCATTCCTCTTCAAGAAGTCGATGACTCACGAGAAACTGATGGTTCCCGATACTCCAGAGCGCCTCGCCTCTGGCGAGGCTAGCGAGTGTCTCGCCCACCATGGGGCTAAGCCCAAGGGCCACTGCGAGCTGGGTCACCTCTTCGCGGGCTTGACGAAAAATGACGCGGGTCTCGACATCTTTTACTAGTTCAGCGGCTTCGGAGTCCAAATCCGAGATCCGGTGCGTAACGGCGACCACCGACGCTCCATAGCTACGAGCGAGCTTAAACAGACCCCGCATCTCCCGTACTGCATCCGCATGTTGGAGCACCGACCAGGCCTCATCGACAACGACAAAACCTGGGGAGAGCTCTGACTTGGCGAACTGTGCGATACGTGCCCGGAGCAGACAGCTGATAGCAAAGGCCGTCAGCCGAGGATCCGCCAGCGATCGAAGGTCCACCACCACGCGTTCTGAAAGGGTGACACTTTGGCCATCCACCGCAAAGACACCGGCGAGATCGCCGTCGATGAGGCGGGTGAACTGGGCACGAAATTCGCGACGAAGTCGCCCCTCCTCTCGATCAGCGTGCGCCCCAACGGGCCCTCGGTCAACAAGGTCAACGAGGTGAGCCAGGGTGATTGCACCGGGCTCGACGATGAGCTGTGTGGTGACCTCTTGGAGCAACTGGTACTCCAGCGGTAACGGTGATCGGCCATAGAGTACGGCAAAGATACCCACCAATACCCCGGCGAGTACCCGCTGCGAAGTACCGACTCCTGCAAAGGGGTCCAACCCGGCACCGTCGGCTAGACCCAATCGCTTCGCGCCCAAACTTGTCGCTGCAGGCGCATACTCCCCTTTTGGATCGAGGATCAAGATCGAGGTTGTCGGCGCTGCCTCCCGAACCAACAGGGTCTTGACAAAGGCACTCTTACCACGACCGATCTCGCCAAGCACAAGCATGTTGGGACTCGTCAAATAGCCAGCTTGATACAGCTCGAATGGGTCAAAGCAAAAGACACCACCGAGACGGGAAACCCCCACGGGACGAAGGCGCGTGGGAGGCAACGGGCTTGAGGCCAGAAGCGGCAGTCGCCCCAGGGTTCGCGTGCTGTCTTGAAAGCTCAACTCCATCCAGTCACCCCCAAAATCGCCCGCTCGAAGAGGGTGCGCTGCTCCCCAAGGACAAGCTTGAGCCGAAGCTGCGCGCTGGCCGCTAACTCCTCTAGCCCAGCGCGGCTCGCCACCAATCGTTGTGCACTCGGAGCCAAGAGCACCACCAATACCTGGTAACGACAGAGCCGGTATCCCGCCAGGAGCTCCTCCTCTTGAGTGAGCGAGGTAGCCTCACGGTAGTCGTCTCTGGCTCGATCCAGATAACCTCGCTCTCGGCGGAGTCGACGATCGGCGACCATCTCCGTCCGGTGGCGCGCCACCTCCCGTTGCGCACGTCGAGTCTCGACTGGGCGTACAATCAGGGAGACCACACGGCTTGGGGGACCCGGAGCAAAAAGGCCGAGGAGCATCCCTGGGTCTACGCTCCGGCCTGGCCAACCTTCGACGCGATAGGTCGAGGCCACGAACTCGTCACCAACGAGCATCTCTACCCGTTCACTGGCTTGCGCGCCGGCAGTAGAGAAGGAGCTGCTAATGGCGCCACACGCCCTGTCGATCAATTCGCTCGGCACCTCCGGTGATGCCAAGGTGATGCCTTCGATGTGGTTCGTCCTACCAAGTCCCGTCATTGTTCTGACCAAGGCAGCACGGTGTCGACGCAAGGACCCAGGTGGCCCGGTCACGAGCAACGATGTCTGGACCCCATAGGTGGTGAGCGCCAACTCCCGATAACTCTTGGAACACTCCGACAGGTCCTCGAAGAGGGTCTGTGGCAGGATCGCGCTACGGAGCACCAGCCCGCCATGTGGTACCAACCGGTTTGACGCCTCGGTCAGGAGGTGCGCCCAGGCGTCGCCGTACTCCTGCTTGGCACGCAGGATCGCCGCTGGGGTCTCATCGGTGACCACGAAGCCTCCGATCAGCTGGCGCGAACCGCTACTCAACAGCAGTTGCGCGTCGGTAGAGACCCCTGGGGTGCGGCGCGTGACCCTTGCCCCCATGAACATCTTCATCGAGGCAAAAGGGTGCATCTTGAACCAGCGTATTGTTGCCAGGAGCGCAGCCCCTCCAACGATTCCTCCGATGACCAAGGCGAGGCGCATCATCGGGTTCGCCAGCCCAAGGACGCCAATGACGACCACCACAGCAAGGGCAAACCGCGCCACCACGGCGACGCGAAGACCCAACATCTGCGTCCCTGACGCTGGGGTACCAAAATAGACGAGATTATGTTGGTCGACATCATCGTTGCTCATCCTCGTCTCCCCTTTCGTTGGTGTCCGTAGAGAAACTCATCGACCCATGGGTCGGTCTTCGCCATTTCAGCGATCGCTGCCGGCACTGGGTGCCCCTCATACTGGGGCAGGGTCGACTTCGTCTGCTTGGACCAGGGCGCCGCTAAGACGATGCTTGCCATGTACCCTTGATCAGCGAGGGCACCGACACGAGAGAGCGCCATCGACCGTGCACTCGAGAAGGCTTCGAGCGCGACCGCCTCGCTGAATGCGACCGAACGCAGAATCGCGATCGGAGCAAAGCAGACGACCAGCAGCAAGGCCACCCCCGAGAAGGCGAGCGAAAGAAGGTTGCCAACGCCAGAACGACCCGTCGCTTCGACAAGGAGCGCAGCACCTAACCCGATCCCGATCGCGAGTACGAGTTTGGAGATGACGAGCCCAAAAAGGGAACGCAACGCCGTGGTAAACCAGTGACGCCCCATCGGAAGGACGATGCCAATGCATGCCAGCGGAAAGAGCCCGAGTACGAGGTAGATCCCGGCATCGCGCATCAGTAACTCCAAAAAGAGGGAAACAGCACCGAGCAGTGCGATCGCCGCTAGCACCCCTGCCACGATCGGCCCAACCCCAGGAACTGCACGCCCCCAGGAGAAGATGAGGGCAAGCCGAGGAAGTGCGGCGATATCAGCGAGTGGACCTTTTGACAGGGCATCTACCACGGATGCCAGATCGGCGGTCATGGTCGGTGCCAGCAGCACCGCGCACACCGCGATGGGTACGCGAGCGACCAACTCGACAAGAGACCCGATACTCTGGCGCCACAGTGCTGCGACCACCCCGATGAGGAGAGCGGGAACCAACACAATCGCTAAGAGTTCGACCTGCTGACGATAGACCGCCTGCACAGCGTGTGCCCCGATGTCGAGTCGATCCGCCGCGTTGAGCAGCGTGACGACCTCGTGGAGAAACCAGCTCAGCGCCCCAGTGAGGAGGTGGCCGGCAAAACCGGCGAGTGCAGTCGCAAGGTACCGAACGATCGCATGAGCGATGGCATCGACTGGGGCTGAAATGAGCGACCCGATCACCACCGTTAGACGCCAAGGCCCAGATGAAAGAAGAAGTTGATGATCGCTGGTGCTGCGCCAATGATGAGTGCGGCGGCCCCCGCCGCCAGTACCGCCCGACGACCAAAGTAGGACTGCTGGTAGTTCTGGCTATGCGCGCCCAATGCCCAGGTCGCCGCCCCGATAATCAGGCCAATCAGTGCCAATATGAGCGCCCAACCACCGATCCCATTGGCGAGCTGTTGAATCACCGTTCCGCCCGGCAACGCCGAGGGATCAGGGTTGAGCGCTACATTGAGAAGCATCCATGCCATCTGTTCCTCCTTCCGTGGAGATCTTAAGCATATCATCATTTTCTATTATATTTCATGTCATTCCTTAAAAAATATTCTGAGGTTGTCCGCCACACGATGACACCCACCCGAGGGGCGAGTCCCTCCTAGTATGGAGGGGTAAAGGAGTGCGCAACGGTGGAGGACAGAGCAAGTACCCGCGTCGAGGATGCCGAACTTTGGAGTCGCGCAGCGGCGAGTCTCTCGATCGGCGTGGTGCTCGTCGATGCTGACTACCATACCGTCTACTCCGACTACGCCGATAAGATTCCCACGGGTGGTTTTGCCGAGCGCATACTCCTCGAACGCGCCATCTCTGCCCTGAAACACGATGCTCGCCTCGAGCTCTACCGATCACAGACCCTTGAGGTCTTTGGCCCTCCAAAGAGTTACTTCCAGCTCGTCACCACGCCCCTCGGCAGCGATCCTCACCCCCCCTTCATCATCACCGTTGAGAACATCACCGAGCGCAAGCGACTTGAGGAGGTGCGCCGTGACTTCGTCGCCAATGTCTCCCATGAACTCAAAACCCCAGTCGGTGGTATCGTGCTCCTCGCCGATGCCCTCAGCCAGGAGTCCGATCCCGCCACTGTCCTCCGTCTCTCTCGTCGAATCCTCGACGAGGGGGATCGGCTCGCCCGCCTCGTCACCGATCTCCTCGATCTCTCAAAGCTTGAGGAGACCGAACTCCATCAGATCCATGATGTCAACCTCAATGAGATCGCCTCGGAGTGCGTGGATCGTTATCGCCTTGGAGCTGAGGCGCGTGGCATCAGACTTGAGGTGACGTTTGCACCCGACCCCCCGATCGTGAGTGGCGATCGTTGGCAGCTCAGCTCCGCCCTCTCCAACCTCGTCGACAACGCCATCAAGTACTCCGAACCAGGAACCGAGGTGCGGGTCACGATTGCTATCTCAGCCGAAAGCATCGAGGCCATCATTGCGGACCGAGGTATTGGTATTCCTGCCCGTGATCTCTCACGTATTTTCGAGCGCTTCTACCGAGTCGATGCAGATCGCTCGCGTGCAACGGGAGGGACTGGCCTTGGGCTCTCTATAGTGAGACATGTGATAGAAAATCATCAAGGCAAGATCGACGTCACCTCCACCGAAGGTGTCGGGACAACATTTACGATCTCACTCCCACGGATCCCCACATGAGCCCGGACAAAGAACGTATTCTCATCGCCGAGGACGAGGAGAGTTTCGTCGACGCGATGACCCTTGGCCTCAGCCGCGAAGGTTTCGAGCCGATCGTCGCCAGCGACGGCCAGCGGGCGCTCGACCTCTTCCACGAGACACACCCTGACTGCATCCTGCTCGATGTGATGCTGCCCAAAATCTCGGGACTCGACGTCTGTCGACAGATTCGCAAGGAGTCTAAGGTACCGATCATTATGGTGACCGCTCGGGCTAGCGAGCTCGACACCGTACTCGGCCTCGAACTCGGAGCCGATGATTACGTCGCCAAACCATTTCGGATGGCCGAATTGGTGGCGCGCATCCGCGCACTCTTACGGCGGACCACTGAGAGTGCAGAACGACCGCGCACCGATGAGGAGGTGCTGCGCTACCAAGGGCTTACCGCCTATGTCGATCGACATCAGGTAGTTGTGGGTGAGGACGAGATCAAACTTCCCCCCAAAGAGTTTGAGCTCCTCATCCTTTTCCTCCGCAATCCTGGCAAAGTACTGACACGTGATCTGCTTGTTGATCGAGTTTGGGGGCATGACTACTACGGAGATACCAAAACCCTCGACGTTCACATCAAACGGCTGAGAACCAAGATTGAACCTGACCCCAACAATCCCACGGTGTTGACCACCATTCGAGGAGTAGGATATCGGCTTGATCTCGCCCGAGAATGAGGATGAGAGGGTCGCGCACGTCCTCGAACGACTCGCCTCTTCTGGCCATCGCATCACCAGCCCAAGACGCCATATCGTGACCGCACTGGTAGCAGCCGGTGGACACCTGACGGCGGAGGAAGTCGCCACCGCCGTGCAAACACGGGATCCGTCGGTGCATCTCGCGACCGTCTACCGAACGCTCGAAGCACTGGAACGCTCAGGGGTGGTGATCCACATCCATCTCGGACATGGTCGTGCCATCTACCATCTCGCCGACAGCTCCCACTATCACCTCTATTGCCAGGAGTGCGGCGCGGTTCAAGAGATCCCCCAGGCCGAGCTGGATCATCTCTTTACCGCGATCGCCCACACCTATGACTTTGAACCAAGTCTTGGCCACTTCGCAATCATCGGCACCTGCGGTCGCTGCAGGGAGCGCAATGGATCGAAGGGGCGCAATTCCGGCGGCACCTCACCCGAGTCGATCGCCTGAGCCAGCAGTTGACCCGTGATCGGGCCCTGTGTCACTCCCCACATACCATGCCCAGCGGCAAGATAGACCCCTGGTTGTGTTGTGGGTCCAATCAACGGGAGCCCGTCAGCGCTCACCGGCCGAGGACCCACCCAACGATCGTGGGCATGATCGATATCGATCCCGGTCAACAGATCCCGTGTCGATCGCGTGATCGCCGCGAGCCGTTGCGGATCAAGTGGGTCATCGGGACGTCGAAACTCCATCGTCCCCGCCACCCGTAAGCCACCATCGATGGGCGTACAGGCCACCCGCGCCGTGGGAAGGTAGATCGGCGTCGTGGCTGGCTCTTGGGTATCACAGATCATCGAATACCCTCTTCCCGCTCGTACCGGGATATGAACGCCGAGGTCTCGAGCCAGCCGATTGACCCAGGCGCCGGTCGCAACGACCGCCACGTCGGAGCGGATCGGCTCCAAGCCCGAGCGCGTGCGAACCTGCACCTCACGCCCCGTACCTCTGATCTGGATCACCTCCTGCTCCATCATGAAGGTCGCACCCCTGGTGCGGAGCGTGTCCGCAAGTGCATGAGTATAGCGATTGGGATTCACATACCGCTGATCGTGGATATCGATCACGCAACCGATTGCCCGCGAGAAGAGGGGTGACCGATCCTCGGCAGCCTTACCTTCGAGGAGATCGTAGTGCAACTCCCCGCCCGCGTCTCGGATCAACGCAAACTCATCCAACAAGCCCTCGGCCTCACGTCGATCTCGAAATCCAGCGAGGATGGGGGCTGAGGTCGTTGGTTCTTCCACCGTCAAACTCAGTCGATCGAAGGCTTCCAACGCTCGGGCATTCAAGATGGCTAGCGTATCCATCATCTGGGCGAAGGCACCTCGCGTGCACTGACTGGCAAAAAGTACCAAGAACCTCCAGAGTTCCGGATCGAACCGTAAGGGAACATAGAGCGGCGAATCTGCGCGCAACAAGGAAAGAAGTCCACTCGTGACCAACGAGGGCTCATTCAAAGGAATCGCCAACGCTGGCGAGAGCCAACCGGCGTTACCCCAGCTCGAACCCGCAGCTACGTCAGCCCCACGGTCCATGACCGTTACTTCATAGCCCTGCTCCTGGAGATGCCATCCACACGCGAGGCCCACAATGCCCGCACCGATGACGATCGCTCGTTTCACCTTTTTACCCCCTTCCAAGACTAAGCTAACTGCCTAAAGAGACCAAACCGGCAAACCCCATGACGGACACAACCGCTGGGGACGCGAGAACTACTGGAGGCCAGCTTGAAGGCAGTCGTCGTCGAATCACATGGTGGACCCGAACAGCTTCTGGTCAAAGAGATCGCAGAGCCTGAACCAAAGGCCAACGAGATCAAAATCCGCCTTCGCGCCGCGGGAGTGAATTTCATCGACATCTACCACCGCGAGGGTGTCTATCCGCTGGCGCTCCCAACAGTACTCGGCAACGAGGGCGCAGGAGAGGTGATCGAAGTTGGCGAAGAGGTCACGGAGTTCAGTGTGGGCGATCGGGTCGCCTACACCGGAGTTCTTGGGAGCTTCGCCGAACATGCGGTTGTACCCGCCTTGCGAGCCGTGAAGATCCCCAACGAAGTCTCCTTCGGCCAGGCAGCCGCCGCCATGCTCCAGGGAATGACGGCCCAGTTTCTCGCCGATAGCTGCTTCCCACTCAAGGAGCATCAGAATGCCGTTATCCACGCCGCAGCAGGTGGGGTTGGTTCCCTCCTCACCCAACTCGCCAGTCACAAGCATCACGCAACCGTGGTCGCCACCACCTCCACCCCCGAAAAGGCAGCCCAAGCGACGCGAAATGGCGCCACGCATTCCATCGACTACGATCACTTTGCAGACCTCGTCCATGAGCTCGGAGGCGCTGATGTCGTCTACGATGGCGTCGGGCAGGCTACCTTTGATCGAAGCTTGGCCTCACTCAAACCCCGCGGCATGTTGGTCCTCTATGGAGCCGCAAGCGGGCAGGTACCGCCCTTTGATCTCCAACGCTTGAACCAGGCTGGTTCAGTCTATGTCACGCGACCATCGCTGGTTCACTATATTGCAACTCGCCAAGAGCTGCTCACGAGGGCGACCACCCTGTTCGCTGACATCGCCTCTGGAATGCTGCGCGTCGACATTGGCGGCCGTTACCCGCTCGACAGCGTCGGACAGGCCCAACTCGACCTCGCTAGTCGGAACACGACCGGCAAGCTCATCATCACCATCTAGCTCCCACTAGCCGGTGGACCCAGAGCCCTCCCCGAGGTCGTGAACTCGCCAATGGAACACGGTCACGCCATCAACAAATGACCCTCAAAGGGCCAACAGGCAACGCATCGAGCCCCATTATCCGAGATCGGCGGAGAGGGCCTCGAGTAGCGAGCTGAGTAGATAGCCAAGGAAGTTGTAGAGATCCTCAGCAAACTTAGGGGTGAGTTTGGCCTCGTTGATCGAGGTCTGCGCCTCCGAAAGAACAAGACGGCAGTAGTTCAATAGGGTAGCAAGTTCATCGGACTGCTGCAAGCTAAGTTGGGGGGCATCGAGCATACCTTCGCCCATGCGAAGGCGCGTGACGATATCACCGATACCGCTCTCACCACCCTTGACTGCCTCCTCCGCCTCAAGGAGCGGATCATCGTACATCGGCGGTGAAAGTCGCCACGCCTCCTGCCCACCTGAGGCGGCAATCTTGGCGACGAGCAGCATCGACTGCTTAGTGACGTCTCGTTGTTGGGCCGGCAAAGAGACAACAATCGCGTCCCCTTGGCGGACAAAGGGCTCCTTCACGCTCGGCCTACTGTCGCCCAAAGGCCATAACGATGAAGGCTCGCGACATTGTTCTCCATGTCTTCACGGGCGCCCGCCGCAACAATGGCCTTCCCATCACGGTGGACTTGCATGGTAAGCTCCGTTGCCTTCACCTTCGAGAAGGCAAAAAGCATCTGCAGTACGTAGATCACGTAGGGGATGAGGTTGACCGGGTCATCCCAGAGAATCGTGACCCAGCTCTCCTCTGCGAGTGTCTCTTGTTGTTGTTCCTCAGTCGGCGAGAGTAATGGTGCTGTAGGCAATCGAACGCAATCCTCCTCACCCCAATTCTAACGGGGTACTACGAGGCGTAGGATGGACCAGGCAGAGAACTCGCCTTCGACTCGACGGTACTTACCTCGCCGCGGGCCTCCCGAGAGACATGGAAGAGGGAGAGATAGTACCAGGTCATCGCGATCCACGTCAGCGTTGCTCCTGCAATATGGATACCGATGAGGACCGCTGGGAGCCCAGAGAAATAGGTGGTGTAACCAATAATCGCCTGAATAGCACCCATCCAGAGTAACAGGCGAGCCCGACGCTGTACCACCTCCGGTGCGCGTGCCTGATGAAGGAGGAACAGATTAGCGAGGATTAAGGCGACAAGAATAATGGCAAAGTCCGCATGAAGGTAGGCTACTTGGCGCAGGTTGAACGGGAGTCGCGATGAGATCGGAGAGCCCGAGTAGGGTCCAGTGCCGGCCACCGCAGTCCCCACCACAATGACCGCTCCGAGGTTTAAGAACATCAGCCGACCAAGCCAAACGGTCTCTTTGCCGACAACGGGTTTTGCCTTACCGCCGGCAGAGATTGCGTGCTTATAGAGTACCAGCGAGTTCCAGAGGACGATGATGGCGAGGACGAAGTGTGCCATCACAAAGGGAGGGGCTAGCTTTTCCAACACCGTGATGCCTCCGAGCACGCTTTCGGCTACCACCTCAACGAAAAGCCCCAACGACAGCCACATGATGTCCTTGCGAAACGGCTTGCGGAAGAAGGCAAAGACCGCATTCACACTCATACCAAGCGCGGCAAAGAAGGTAACCACGCGGTTGACAAACTCAATCATCGGGTGGTAATCGAAGGACGCCGTGAAGTGACCGGTCGTGCAATCGGGCCAAGTCGGGCAGCCGAGTCCTGACTGTGTAAGCCGAACAATGCCACCAGTGACAATGATGACGGCGCAAAACACCAGCGTCGCATAGGAGATGCGACGGAAGAGGGCAGGAGAGACATCCCAAACCTGCTGCAGGCGTTGTAGGCGTTGCTTCATTACTTCCCTATGCTACCGTGAGGCACGCGGTTTAGCGCAATCGAGGGTCATTGGCATCTCATCAACTCCATCGGAAGAATCGAACGGCCAGCACTGGAGCACCGATGCCCCAAACCACCAGGTTGATGATCGCCCATGCCGGCACCGGCCCAGCCATCGCTAGGCCATGCAAAATGAGCTCCGAGGCTCCTGCAGCAGGCAGGAACTTTGCAATCACCTCCAGGAACCCAGGCAGGCTGGTCAACGGCACCGCCATCGAACCCAAACCGAGCAGAACGAGCCAGAGCAGGGTGGAGAGCCCGAGCACCAGTTCCGCCTTCAGCGTCCCACCGATGAGGAGCCCAAGACCGGTAAAGGCAGCCGTGGCGAGTACCCAACCGAGGATGAAGTAGAGAGGATTCCCCTCCGGGTGATAGCCCATCAATGCGCCGATCACGACAAGGACCACCAGCTGAATCAACTCGAGGACGACGACCTGGGCCAACTTAGCCATGATGATGCCGCGGCGACCAAGCGGTGTGACCCCGAGACGCTTGAGCACCCCGTAGTTGCGGTCAAAGGCGACGGTGATCGACTGCGATACCATGCCCGAGGCCATGATACCAAAGGCGATGGCACCAGCGAGAATAAAGTTCACGCGGCTTGGAACCCCAGATGGCACCGGCAGGAACTTCACCGACCCAAACACCAGGAGCCCGAGCACGGGAATGACGAGTGTCAAGAGTGCCGCTTCACCCTGTTGAAGGGTCATTTTGACCTCTGATGAGGCTTGCGCCAGTATCGGCCTAGCCATGCGTCTCCTCCGTCGATGTTTGGATGTGATGGTCGGCAAGCGTTTGGGTTGGGGATAGAGAAGGCGGAGGTAATGTGCTCGATTCGTGGCTCGCTGGAGTGCCCGTCGATGCCACGGAGATCAGCGAGAGATAGATCTCCTCCAACGAAGGACTGACCGTGGCGACATCCTGGGCCGCAACACCTAGATCGGTGAGCGTCTGTACAAGGCGCCCCAACAACTCGGTCGTTGGCTCTGCCTCAACCCGATAACGATCCACCCGTACCGGGCGGACATTGGCGCCCAGTCGAGCCCCGAGCATCACACAATCGACGCCACCATGGGCCGTGAACTCGACGCCTTCACCACCATAGGCCTCGCGGAGCCCTGCAGGGCTGCCCATGGCCCGCTCCTTACCCTGATCGATGATGAGGACTCGATCGACCATCCGATCGATCTCTTCGAGTTCGTGTCCGGTCATAAGAATCGCAACCGAGGCTGCACGCAGCTCGGTGATCAGATCACGGATCGCCGCCTTGCCCTCGGGATCGACTCCGGCTGTTGGCTCATCGAGCAGCAGCACGCGCGGTTGCCCGATGAGAGCGAGGGCGAGCGAAAGTCGCTGTTTTTCGCCTCCCGAGAGTCGGCGGTAGGGTGTCTTGAGTACAGAAGCGAGGCTGAGTTGGGCGACGAGATCGGCAACCGGTCGGGGGTGGTCATAAAAACGCGAATACAGCTCCAAGGCGGCCTTGACGGTCATCCGCGCGGGAATCCCACCTTCTTGTAACATCACCCCCATCTGGCGGGAGAGTTGTGCCTGCTTGGCGGCTGGTTCGATTCCGAGCACTCGAACCGACCCTTCGGTCGGGCGTCGATAGCCCTCGATCGTCTCTAACGTGGTGGTCTTACCGGCTCCATTAGGGCCGAGCAGTCCAAGGACCTCACCAAAGCCCACCTTGAACGAGAGTGTCTCTACCGCAACGGTGGCACCGTAGGTGACGGTGAGTTCTTGAACCTCGATTGCATCGTTCATATGGGTACTAGCCTAGAGAGTCTATGATCGATCTGCGAATCCTGCGAGAAAACCCTGACCGAGTCACCAGGTTGCTCGGCACCCGAAACGTCCCCTCCGATGAGGTCGCCAAGCTCCTCGAACTCGATACCGAGCTGCGACGGACCTTGGCTGAGCGTGACGAGATTCGTGCCTCGATCAACCAGCTCTCCAAGAGCGTAGGCGAACTCCGTCGTGCCGGCCAGGTCGATGAGGCGACCCAAGCCCAAGAGCGCTCCCGTACCCTCGGTGAACAGGTCAAGGAGTTAGAGACGCGTGCCAGCGAACTCACTGAGGCTCGCGACGCGATCTGGCTGGTTACGCCGAACCTGCCCGCTAAGGAGGCACCGATCGGCGAGGACGAGCGTGACAACCGGGTGGTGCGCTACTGGTCCCCAGAGGATGGTCATCGCGGGGTAGAGGACTTCGAGCTGCCTACCTTCGCCGACCATCAGCGAGTCCCCCATTGGGAGACCGGCACTGAATTGGGCATTCTCGACTTCGAACGCGCCACCAAAATATCCGGATCGATGTTCTCCATGTATCGGGGCCCTGGGGCACGACTGTTGCGCTCGCTGACCAGCTTGGCCCTCGACATGCACGCCGAGGCCTTCGAGGAGATCCGTCCACCCACCCTGGTCAAGCGAGAGACCATGCAGGCAACCGGCCATCTCCCGAAGTTCGTCGATGAAGCCTATGCTATCGAACGCGACGATCTTTATCTGATTCCTACCGCCGAGGTACCGCTCACCTCGTTGGGGCGTAATGAGATCCTCGAGGAGGCCCAACTCCCTCTTCGCTTTGCCGCCTACACTCCCTGCTTCCGTCGTGAGGCCGGTGCTGCTGGTCGCGACACACGAGGCTTACTACGCCTACACGAATTCGACAAGGTGGAGCTCCTCTCCTACTGCACCCCCGATCAAGGCCATGACCTTTTTCTCGAAGTACTCCGACGAGCAGAACTCCTGTTGCAGGCGTTGGGGCTCACCTATCGCGTACTGGACCTGTGTACGGGCGATCTCGGCCAATCCTCGGCAAGAACCTTCGATCTTGAGGTCTTCTCTCCGGGAACGGACAAATGGCTCGAAGTGAGTTCGGTGAGCCTCTTCACCGATTACCAAGCACGGCGAGCCAATATCCGCTATCGCTCAAGCGACGGATCCGTGAACTACGTCTACACGGTCAACGGATCAGCCTTGGCCTGGGGAAGGGTCATTGCGGCCATGCTCGAGATCGGTCGCCAGCCAGACGGCAGCGTCCTCCTCGCCGAGGTGCTGGCTCCGTACTTCCGCGGAACCACCATCACGAAATCGGAGAAATCTCTTCCGCCGATTTCCAAAAACCGCTGATTCCTTGCTAGCGTAACTCATGTGAGTACTGCACAAGTTATCTTTGCTACGGCGTTGGGCATCATCGCCCTTGGTATTGTTGGGTTTGCGATCTATGTGTTCTCCACCACCATGTGGGGTAATCGCTGGGTGAGGAGGGTCCGGTGAGCAAAGGGGCTACGGTCTATAAGGGCAAGAGCGGCCAATGGGCCTTCGTTCTCCATCGAGTTACCGGATTCTTGGTGTTTCTCTTCCTGCTGCTCCATATCGTCGACGTTTCAACACTCAACGATCCGCACGTCTACAACCAGATCCACCAGCTCTATGGCAACATCTTTCTCCGCCTCTTCGAGGTCGGGCTGTTGTTCGCGCTGCTTTATCATGCGCTGAACGGTTTGCGCGTGATCATGATCGACTTCTGGCCCGGTGTCATCAAGAATGAAAAGGGCGTCTTTAACTTCATGCTGTCGCTTGCGATCGTGTTGACCATCATCGGTGGTTGGTTCATCGTCAAGCCATTCTTTCTAGGAGCACACTGATGGCAGCCGCACTGACCAGGAGTCAAGGAAGAGGGCAACGGAGTTCCCGTCAGAACTTTGAGACATGGGCGTGGTTTTTCATGCGTGTCTCCGGAATCATCCTCTTCTTCCTCGCACTCATCCACATGTACATCATGCACATCGAAAACGATGTCACCAACACCACCGTCAGCTTTGTGGCCCGACGATGGGCGAACCCATGGTGGAAGCTCTTTGACTGGTGGTTACTGGTCCTGGGACTGCTCCACGGCGGTAATGGCCTACGGACCATCATCGACGACTATGTGAAGAAGCCCTTAAAGCGCACACTGACAAAGGCGTTGCTCTACGTGGTTGGCAGTGGTCTGTTCCTGCTCGGCACCATCACTGTCTTGACCTTCAAGTAAGGCTTCATTGAACAACCACGCGACGGCAGACAACCACGCGACGGCAGAGCATGCCCTGGTCCACCTCACTCCCCTGGGTATCGCTACGTGCAAGGCGATCGCGAGGGGGGAGCGCCAGTCCAACTGGGCAAGCGATTACCCCTCGAACGGCGACCGCTTCATCGCCCTTGGTGCGCTCGAACGGCAAGAGGGGCCATTTCCGTGGTGCCACTACCAGGTACTCCTAGCAAGTGGTCTCCTCATCGGTGGAGCCGGGTTCCACGGCGCACCCGTCAATGAAACGGTCGAGATCGGTTACGGAATCGTCGGTTCCCAACGCGGGCGCGGATGCGCCACCCAAGCGGTTTCACTTCTCCTCCAGATTGCTGAGCAGGCGAGAGAGGTGGCGGTGGTACGAGCGACGACGCTACCGACCAACCTTGGCTCACAGCGGGTGTTGGAGCACCTGGGCTTCTCACGCATCCAGGATGCGGGCGAAGAGTTCGTCTATCTCAAGAGTGTGGAGTAGCTCCAAGCTCATAGCTTCGGGCTCCGACCAGATCAGAGAAGAGTTCTGGCCGGCAGGTGAACAGCAGTATCTGGTAACGCTGTTGGGCAGAACTGAGAATCGACTTTAACCGCATCAACCGCACGCCATCGGCGTTCAACATCGCGTCATCGAGCATCAAGAAGACCGGTACCCCACGTTCTGCCATCAGATCGGCGACGCCGAGTCGGGTGAGCAGCGCCATCTGCTCACGGGTCCCCCATGACAGCCGGTCGATCGACTCCCAGGTGCGCCCGCGGACTAGCTGCTGGGGCGCAAACGAGTCATCGAGCTCGACCGCCGCCTCTCCAAAGAGTTGCTGAGCGTAGCGGTTGATCCGACCCTGCATCGGGGCGTTGAGATCGTGCTGAACCTCGGCGACGATGTCTCTTGCGATTTCAATCAGCACCGTAAGTGCACTGCTGCGCTCCTCAAGCGAGGTGACCAGCAGTTTGGCCTGTTCCACCTTCACCTCGGCGGCAGCCAACTCTTCCTCGGAGAACGGATCTGCTCGCATCTGCCCGAGGACCTCCTGTCGCTGCTCGCGGCATTGTTGGACCTGCAGGCGGTGTTCTCCGAGGCGCTCCTCGTAGCTGGTGATGCGATCTTCCACCGTCGCAAGGTCTTCCGATCCAATCAATTGCCCTAGCACTTCCAGCTCCGCCACACGTTCGGCTCGCTGAGACACCAACTCCTCACGCTGCACCTGCAGCGCACTCATTCCCTGCTCGTCACCTTGGCGCTCCACCGAAGTCTGCAGCCAACTGATCGCCTCGCTCAGGCGGATTTGCTCGCGGCGGAGTGTCCCCAGTTCACCCTCAAGTCGGTCAATCTCTGCAGCGTGAAAGGTGTTCATCGTCGTGAGTTGATCGAGATCTTCCAAGGACTGATCTCCGTCATCGACATCACTGAGCTCGCCAAGTTCCGTCTCGATGTCTCTCAGTCGCGCAGTCTGGGCCTCACGGAGACGTTCGAGTCTCGCCAAACGCTCTGGGATGCTCTCCCCCTCCCCCTCCAGGCGCATCCGCTCTCGGGTGAGGTTCTGTAGTGAGAGCGTCAACTCGCGATATTCGCGCTCTCGCAGCCGTAGATCGGCAGCGCTCTCGACTCCAAGGGCCACCAGGCGTCGCTGGAGTTCGCTGTCTTTGCCGTTGAGCTCCTCTCGCAACACTGCCGCACTCTCTTGGGGAGTCAAGGAGATCTTGACGACACCGGGGATCGCAAGCGTCATCTCTTCTTCAAGCATGAGCACACGTGAACCCGACGCTAACTGTCCATCGATGTAGAGACGGTCAACCTCCTCGACCTCGATCGCCACCATCGTAGAGAGCGTCTGAAGTCGGGACCGCAACTGGGCCACGCTCGCCTCGAGCTGGGCGAGCACCTCGCTCCCTTCACCAAACTCCAAACCAGCCAAGCGATCCTGGATCTCGTTAATCTGTCCAACAATCTCCTCTACCTCTACCAGCGCTGATCGTAGCTGGCGATCCTGCTCATCGATCGAAGAGAGCTGATCTTGGCGCTCTTGACGGTCCCGCATGAGATCCCGAAACCTTCGCTTCGCCGCCATCGCTGCGGTCCTAGCCCCGAGGGTCGCGCGAGCCTCCTGATGAGAAGTGAGTGTCGTTTGGCACTCATTGATGGAACGCTCGACATCAGCGATGGCAAGCCTAGCCTCGGCGAGTTGTGCCTGTTCCTCGGCCAGTTGATGCAAACGTTCCTCGGTGTACCCAATCTGATCCCCGAGGCCTGCCAGTGCTGACGCCACACGGGCACGCTCCTCCAAGGCACGGGACAGCTCCTCCTTGCGCCGTTGATGCAGGCCAAGTTCCTCGATCAGCATCGCCTCCACACCCTGGGATACAAGCAAGCCAAGTCTGGCCTGTAGTTGCTCTAAGCGGTCGCGAAGACCCTCTGAATTCGACTTGCGTTGTTCTTGCTCGGCGAGGGCTGCCATGCTCGCCTCCAGCTCTCGCCTAGCCGCAGCAAGGGGTCCTCCTCTGCCCGTTGGGGTCACCACCTCACCTCGGACACGTTCCAGCCGGGCGATCAGCGCATCGGCTGCAGTCTCACGTGAGGACCCAATCTCCTCACCAATCTCACGGACGAAGAAGCTGCGCGCATGCTCCATGGCAGCCTGCGCACCAAGCGACCTGCCTTGAGGCACCCAAAACACACCGGGGAGCCCAAGCTGACTCTCGGTGATGACGCGAGCCTGAGGTGCCTCGAAACGAAAGAGTTCGACTAGGCGCGCAACGGCCTCATCTCCACTCAACACCGTCGAACCGCTACGCAACACACAGGTCCCACCTCGCCGATAGAACTCCTTTGACAGCTCATAGGTCACCCCCTCATGGAGGAAGGTCACCTGTACCAAGGGTCGGGCGTCAGGCATGTCGTTGGGGGCGAGATCCTGTTGCGGCGCCTGAGAGCTATAGCGTTCCGTGAAAACCGCTGCGATAGCAGCCTGAATGGTGCTCTTACCCACCTCATTTGGTCCGTGGATGAGGTTGATGCCTGCGCTCAGACCATGGAGTTCGAAGGGCTCCCGAAATTTCCTTACCCTCTCCAGATGGACCGAGAGAAGCTGCATCTAATGCACCTCGTCGAGCGCGAGGAGCTCAAGTACTGCGCGGCGAAAAACACGTGCATCGATCGCATCTCGACGCTCGAGCAGACGCGAAAGGACGAAACCATGCACACCCGCCAGTGCTAGCGAGGCGATTTCATCATCGGTGGGCGAAATCTCCACCTCAGAGACATCCCAATCAAGTGCTTGGACTCGCGCACGCATCACCTCCTCAAGCCTATTGAGGGCCTCGAGATCCTCCAAGTCGACGTAGCCACGAATCGACAGCTTCACGACATCAGTAGCATTGAATCTCTGGAGCTCCTGCTCGAGACGTGCGAGATCCGTCTGGCTCCCAAGCGTTACGGTCTGCTCGTGCCAATCAAAACGGGTCGTCCGGTGCAGCGATACTGCTGGGAGCGCTCCTTGGGCTGCGATCTCTACGACGGCAACTGAACCAGAGTCATTGTGGGTAAATCGATCCGTCTCCGGAGTACCGCTGTAATAGGTCCGCTCGTTGATACGATAGAACCCGTGCCAGTCGCCGAGCGCGAGATAATCGAGACTGGCCTGGCGCGCCCGATCAGAGGCTATCGGATTGTTGGCCTCGGCCATCTCCGGCAAGATGCCCTTCACCGCGCCATGAGCGACTCCAACCCGCACGTAGCCAGAAGGCGTCTCCATGCGGTCGAGGTCCTCGGTGAGGTCACGCCCGGCATAGCGTGCTTGCAGTGGAGCGGGAAGGACAGCCGTCGCGCAGCTATCGAGCAGGATCGGTGAGGGAGTCGTCATGAGGACAACACCAGGACCAAAGATTGACCCATCCGCAAGCTGATCCCAGATTCCGTGAGGAACCGCTGCATCGTGATTACCCGGGAGAAGAAGCCAGGGGCCTTCAAAGCGTTCCATCGCTCGTGCGAGCCGCTGCAAGGAGACTCGGTCCGGACGAGCAAACTCAAACACATCACCAGCGACGAGAACAAAATCAACCCTCTCATCGACGGCGAGCTGTGCAATACGCTCCACCGCCGCATGGCGCGCATCCTTGAGATAGAGCGATCGCTCGCCAAAGAAACGAAAGGTCTCGCCAATCTGCCAGTCCGCGGTGTGTATAAACTTCACCATCAAGGCCTCCTCATTGGCGCCAGCACAGCACTCGGGATTATCAGAGCACTCGGGGGTTACCAGCATGCTCGTGTTGATGATCCTACAGCCTGGATCGCAGAGCCCTCGATCATTCGTTGCACTGGTGCCCACCCATGTTACGTCGAGAGCATCCTCCAAGCTCCACTCTGGCCGGATTGCCCACCAGAGAGATGCTGCATGCGTGGACCACCGCTTCAGGGAACGAGTACCCCAAGACCACTACTGCTCATTGAGATTGCTCATGAGATTGCTCATTGAGATTTTGCAGAATCCGGGAGAGGGCCGCCAGCAGTTGCTGGCGCTCTACGGGTGAAAAGCCAGCAGTGACCGCCTCCTCGTGGCGCCAGGCGAGCACGGTTGCCCGGTCGACCACCTCACGCCCTTGCGTGGTCAAGCGCACCTGATGGGCACGCCGATCACCGGGGTGAGGGCTGCGCGCGATGAGGCCGTTAGCCTCCAGATCATCAAGCATGGCGACCAAGGTACTCGCTGGGACGTGCGCGCGCTCAGCGAGGCGATGCTGAGTGAGTGACCCGACCTCGGCGAGGACGCGAAGGACGCCAAAGCTTCGAGGCTCCAGGGAAAGAGAGGTCATCAACGAGCGAAAACTCTGCGTCTCCATGGCTCCGAGAAACGACAGCATGAAGGCAACACTCTCACCAAAGGGGCGCAGCTCTTCACGATCACGGTTGGTCACCCTAGGTACACTAGTTGGCCAACCCAGCAACTATATTGAACAACGATGAATAATTCAGTTCCGAATAATTTCTTTAGTAAGCTAGGTCGTAGCGTACTCGCTCATCGCCGTCTAGTGGTTATCGTCTGGGTTCTGCTTTTCCTCGCTGGTGGCGTTGCCGCCGGCAAGGTTGTCAGTCGACTGAGTTACAACTTTGCCACTCCCGGACAGCCTGGCTACGTTGCCTCACAGCAGATCTTGCGACACTTTGGCAATGGTGGCCAGAATCCACCAGCGATCGCCGTGATCGCTGGCGTGGACAACGCCACGACACCGACCGTCGCGAACGCCCTCACCTCAGTCGCCCAACAGTACCCAAGCATTCGTTTTGTCGACTCCTTCAACGCGCCCGGACTGGATCTGCTCCAGCATGGTGACGAGGTGGTCTACCTCTTCGGCGGACCTCCCACCTCACTCGCCCCCTCCACAGTGCCAAACCAGATCACCGCTAGGCTCAGCCACGACCTCCCCACACTGCACGTCGCACTCACCGGAGAGGCCCAACTCGCCTCTGCCGGTAAGAGTTCCGGATTCGGCGTCTTAGCCGAGACGATCATCGCTGGGGTAGGGGCACTGGCCATCCTCGCCTTTGTCTTTGCCTCGGTGTTGGCGATTATTCCGTTGGTGATCGCGGCTGTCTCTATCTTGGCTACCTTCCTCATCCTGCTTGGCCTTAGCTACCTCACTTCGGTAGCGTTTGTGGTCGAGTTTCTGGTCTCGCTCATCGGTCTCGGTATCGCCATCGACTACTCGCTGCTCATCGTCACGCGCTGGCGTGAAGAGCGAGGTAATGGCCTTGACAATCGAGACGCGATCTTGATGTCCATGGCGACCGCTGGCCGGTCCGTCGCACTCTCTGGCGTCACCGTCGCCGTCGGACTCCTTGCGTTGATCGTGCTACCGGTACCGCTGTTACGGTCCACTGGAATCGGAGGGGTGCTGATCCCGGTCATCTCGATCGCAGTCGTGCTCACATTATTGCCGGTCCTGCTCTCGCTCGTCGGTGAACGTCTCGACTGGCCCCATCGAAAGATCGCCCAAGGTGGCTCTCCTACGTGGCATCGCATTGGCACGTTCATCACGAGCCATGCCTGGCCATCGTTAATCTTCGCCGGTGTGCTTATCGTCATCTTTGCATTACCGATCTTTGGCATTCGACTCGGACAGGATCAGGCCGGAAGCCAATCAAGCTCAACTCCTGCCGCTCTTACCTATCACGCACTCTTGCGTGCAGGGTATATGCCCGGCATCCTGTCGCCGATGGAGGTCATAGAGCAACCGAGTCAGGCCGCGCATGTGACGTCCATGGTACGATCGACCCCAGGGATCGTCGGGGCCGCGCATCCAAATGGCCTATCAGGCACCCGAAGCGGACTCGCCGATGTTATTGCCATTCCGAACGTCGAAACCGTCAACTCCGCCAACTTCGCTCCCGTCAATGCACTGGACTCACTCGCCCAGCACCATCCCTCCATTATCGGCGTGGCCGGGCTCGGACCCAACGACCTCGACTCCACCAACGCCATCTATGGGCAAACGCCGCTGATGCTCGGCATCATCGCCATTTTGACGTTCCTCCTACTTTCGACAGCGCTCAGGAGTATCATCCTTGCCATCAAGGCAGTGATCGTCAACCTCTTCTCGCTTGCGGCCACCTTCGGCATTCTCACCTGGTTCTGGCAATCCGGTCATCTCTCCAAACTCATCTTTGGTATTCCCGCCACCGGTGCCATCACCTTTTGGATTCCGATCTCGACCTTTGCCTTCCTCTTCGGCCTTTCGATGGACTACGAGGTTTTTATTCTCACGCGCATCCGAGAAGAGTACGATGTGACCAAATCGACACAAACAGCGATCATCAACGGTCTCTCGAGGACAGGCAAACTGGTAACGAGCGCTGCGCTCATCCTGTTCCTCGCCTTCGCCTCGCTTGCTTCTGCGCCACTCACCGACATCCGGGTGCTGGCGACGGGTCTAGGGATCGGCATCCTCGTTGACGCCACCATCATCAGAGGGATCGCTGTCCCTGCCCTGATCCAGCTCTTTGGCCGCTTGAACTGGTGGGTGCCAACCTGGTGGCCCAACCGAGCGCCCAACGAGACGAGCGGCGCGTCGGCAGCGCCACCCATCAGCACGCCGGTAGCTCGTTAGGCGAGAGCAAACCCAGTCCAGTCGCCACCCGCTGGAGCGGCGACCGCTGGACCAAGTGATACCACTCATAACCCCGGCGAGCTACACCATACCATTTTGCACATCACTACAACTCGGTGGCGTCGGAGGTTTTGGTCGTTCGTGGTTCATCAGTGCAAGGGACAGCACCCGTGCACTTAGGCGGCTCGCAACCGCGCTCTTTCTCACCTCTCCTCCAGAGAATCACATGCTCTCGCCCATCACTGGGCGAATCAGCAGAGCAACTCAGGACGTGCAGCACTCCTCGCCGGTCGAGTATCGGCGACCGGAGTAGGACACCCCCCACCATCCCGACCCCAGCCAAGCCTCAGCCAATCACGGCCGATAGTTCGATAGCTGTCACCACTCGTAGTCCTACACGGCTTGTTGTTTGCCACTTATCAAAATACTCATCTGTTTTTATACGAATTTGGTCAAGTTACTGCGTCGTGCCTACCGATATCTCTCACTGTAAGCGTTTTCTCCCTAATTGGAGTCGCATTAAGACGCTTACAAGGAGGATGGATCGAAATGGCGCCAAAGATGGCAGTAAGACTGCTCGGAGCACTCGCGATGTCCGGAGGCTTGAGCCTCGTCGGGGTCGGAGCTACGAGTACGGTGATCTCGACGGCTGCGCACGTCGCGCAAGCATCGCCAACTAAGACAGTAAGGACTCGCGTCACTGCAGCCTGGCCCATCACAGCCATCGCCGCAAGTGCGAGTGGCAAGGGCTATCTCATGGCCGCCCAAGATGGAGGTATCTTCAACTTCGGCGATGCGGCCTTCGACGGCAACACCTATACCGACGGCCTCACCGGGCTCTCCGGAGCGCATCCCCTTGCTGCTCCGATCGTGGGGATGGCAGCGAACCCAACGGGAGCTGGGTATTGGCTTGTGGCCAAGGACGGAGGAGTCTTCAACTTCGGTTCGGCAAAGTTCTCCGGCTCCACCTACAGCTATGGCATCACCGGGCTCTCTGGAGCGCATGCGCTTGCTGCTCCGATTGTGGGGATGGCCGCGAACCCAACGGGAGCTGGGTATTGGCTTGTGGCGGCCGATGGTGGGGTCTTTGACTTTGGTGGTGCGCCCTTCAAAGGTTCCACCTACACCTATGGGCTCACTGGGCTCTCTGGAGCGCATGCGCTTGCTGCTCCGATTGTGGCGATCATACCCACGCCTGATGGTGGTGGCTATTGGCTCGTGGCGGCCGATGGTGGGGTCTTTGACTTTGGCAACGCAAAGTTCTTCGGATCAACCTATACGCAGGGCTTCACTGGCCTCGGCGGGAGTCACCCAATCAACGGTCGGATCGTTGGCGGTACAGCGGCGCCGAACGGGAATGGCTACTGGCTCGTCTCCTCAACAGGGGCGGTCTATAACTTTGGTAGTGCGCCCAACGAGGGTGATGCGATGACCCAAGGTTACACCGGCCTCGGAGGGACTCACCCGCTCCCAGCGCCCATCGTCTCGATTGCGGCCGACCCAGCTGGCACTGGTTATTGGCTAGCCGGAAGCGATGGGGCGGTCTATAACTTTGGTAGTGCGCCCAACGAGGGTGATGTGCCAAGCCTGCCAGCACCAGGGAACACCTCCTCGGGCAGTGGTGGACAGGGCGTCAACAATACCACAACGACGACCCAGGCGCCGAATGCAAGTACTCCCAACGTGAATACCTCACACCAGAGCCCACCGCCTGCGAGCGCGCTGGTGAATCCTACCGCCAACATCGCACCGAACCCGGACTACTACTCAAGCTGTACCAACGACGTCGATGCCGGACAGATCGCCAATAGCACCGCCTGTGAGGAGAGCGCTGTTACGGCCCTGAACAACGGTCGAGCCGATCAGGGACTTCCCGCCATGACGCTACCCAACAACTTCTATCAGCTCCCCGCCATTGATCAGCTCTTTGTGTTGGTGAACGAAGAACGGGTCTCGAGAGGCTTGGTACCGGTCTATGGTCTGGTGAACTCGCTCAACGCGCTAGCGGCGCAGGGTTCTGCAGCCAACACCGATCCTCCGATCTCCCAGGCGACCTTCTCTACCGGCCCGTGGGCGATCGGTCTCTACGCCAACTGGGCGGAGGATTTCTCCACCGCTGGCAGCATGTATGACTGGATGTACAACGACGGGTGGGGCGGTGCCGGCGACACGAGCAACTTGGCCTGCACCAGCCCGACATCGTCTGGATGTTGGGGACACAGAAGCAATATTCTCGTCCCTAACACCGGCAACTACACCCCGGTGATGGGAGCTGCTTCCATCAACGAATCGTCACTCGGCGGATGGGCTGGTTTTGAGTCAGATGCAACAGTCCTCACCGAGGTTGCAAACTCCCAGATCAACACCCTCTCCTACAGCTACACCTGGGCACAGGCAGTAGCCGCGGGCGCCAACCCCCAAACCTAAACCATGCGACTCCATAAGGGCCGCCGTCTCACGAGACGACGGCCCTTTGGTCGTTCCTAGTTGGCCATCAAACAGGCCGGATCTGAGGCGAGAGGATCTCCAAACGAGGCAAAGGCCCGTGAGCGTGAGCCACCGCAGAGGTCACGATAGTCACAACTACCACAGCTCCCATGGAACCGGGCTCCCCGGATGTCGCCCAATAGAGGGTTGTCCCGATAGATGGACACGAGCGATTGCTCACGGACCGAACCAAGGGTTACCGGGAGAAATCCCGACGGATAGACATCACCGTTGTGGGCGACAAAGATAATCCCTTTGCCGTCACGAGTGCTCGCCAGCGCCACACGGTTGGCATGTATCGGGGCCCCGATACGACGCCGCACCCCAGCGACGAGTTCATCGTAGAGAGGACCGGTGGTCCTCTTCCCCTCTTGGCGCTCGCGAACCACCCTTCTGAAGAAGGGAGCCTCGACGGTGCGCACCACGAGTCCATAACCACTCATGTCGTAGAGAAAGTTGGCGACATCTTCGTTCCCCTCGGGAGACAACGAGAGCATCGAGACGCCTCGACCCACCTCAATCACGAAGAAGACCTCCCAGATCTTGATGCCCTTGGAGACAAGGAAGGCGACGATTTTGGGCAATTCATGGACGGTATCCACCATCACCGTCGAGTTGATCTGTACCGTGAAGCCCAATCGCGCCAACACATCGATAGCCTGTGCCGTCTGTGCGAAATGACCATTGACCCCTCGAATCTGATCGTGGACATCACCGACCCCATCGAGCGAGATGGAAACCGACCGGACACCCAACCCTCGCAACTCTTCGGCCCGCTCCTCTGAGAGCAGGTGACTCACCGCAGGGGCGAGGGCCACACGCACGCCACGAGCCTTGGCGGCGACGATCAGTTCATCGAGGTCTGTCCGCATCAAGACATCGCCACCGGTCATGATCAGAATAGGACTCGGCTGGCCAAAACTCGCGATCTGATCGATAAGGTCGATACCCTCCTCGGTGGTGAGCTGATCGGGCAGGCCACAAGAGATCGCATCCGCCCGACAGTGTCGACAAGCCAACGGGCACGCCTTCGTGGTCTCCCAAAAGACCAGTTGCGGTGTTTGATCGTAACGAACATCTCGTGCAGTTTTCATCGTGGACAGCACCATCCACCTCCATCCCGTAGCGGTGATCTAACGGATTGGATCACCCAAGCCGGTGATCGAACCCCATAGGTTATGGTAAACCTGATTTCCAGAGCTTCAAGAGGAT
The DNA here is from genome assembly GCF_027364955.1 of Ferrimicrobium sp. Lineage (NCBI taxonomy): Bacteria > Bacillati > Actinomycetota > Acidimicrobiia > Acidimicrobiales > Acidimicrobiaceae > Ferrimicrobium > Ferrimicrobium sp. Next base: position 1,562 of record NZ_DAHXOI010000018.1, on the reverse strand, counting down.
CAGTGCAGAAAATGGACCTTTGGCCCTGCGAGTTCGCATCCTTTGCCACAGGCTAGGCGGTGACGACAAGACCGTTTGGGTGCTCGCTCGCCAAATCGGTTAGGGACGTCCGAACAGCCTACGCTCACACATCGGTCGTTCGGCGCTTGCCTTGCAACAGCGAAGTACCCCCAACGGGATTTGAACCCGTGTCGCCGCCGTGAAAGGGCGGTGTCCTAGGCCGCTAGACGATGGGGGCTCGGGACCCAACTACTCTAGTCGGAGGTTGCGAATCTCCAGGTTGTGCCCTCGGCACTATCCTCAAGGAGAATGCCACACGCCGCCACTCCGTCACGAATCTTGTCAGAAGCTGCGAAATCCTTGGCCGCACGCGCGCTGGCCCGAAGCTCGATGACGAGTTGGACGAGCGGATCTAACAACTCTTTGCGATCGACAAACCCGTCCACCAGTGCCGCATCGAGTTCCCCAACCATCGACATCGCATCCTCGATGTGCTTGTCTGCAATCGTGGCCGCCAACTCAGCCATCGCTTGGTCAACACGATAGGCACCCAGTGCCTCTCGAAAGCGCTGCTGCGCCGAGTCTGTCTCTTGCACGACTGTCCGCTGGGATAACCGTGTTTCTTGGCGATGAGAGAGTCCAAGCGAGTCGACATCGAGCACCGATCCGGATGGATACTCCTGGGCTTGGCCATCACGGCGAAGCGTCAAGAGCCCCTTCCCCAATACCTCCACTCGGCCCGTCGCGTCGATCGTTACACAGGTGTGCTCATCGATACCAATGACGGGCACTCCATCAGGTAACGCTGCTTCGAGCATTCGCAGGCGGCGATCTCCGATATAGCAAAAACGCGTGTCGTGGGTCGCACCTTCATGGTTGTCAAAGTGGGGCACAACGGCTGCTTCGATCCCAAAGACGCTCAAAAGATCGAGCCCATCCTGCCAATAGGGATCGCTCCCGCCCTTGTAGATCTCATAGACCGGGATGGAATAACGTCCCGTCGTCACCGCCGCAGCGCTGGCGAAACAGAGCGTCACGTCACGAGCTAACTGCTCCTCCAAGATCTTTGCTGCACCGACCTGGTGCAGGTTGCCGAGGGCGTAGCTGGGACTGCCAGGTCCAGCAAAGATGTAGTTCGCCGACTCCAACTCCCGGCGAAAGCGCGTTATCTCCAGCGCGCTGGCATCCTTTGCACGTCGCAAGGAAGCAACTCCAAGGTCCGTGGTCAGACTCTCGGCGAAGAAGCTCTGTGCTTTCTTGGTTAGCTCATCGGCGTTCTCCTGGAACCCATAGGTGGTGTCGATCAGGACCGCGCGTGCTGGCGCCTCGAGCGAGTCAAGGAGGGCACGGTGAACCTTGACCATCGAAGGGGCGGTCTCTCCTGATCCCATCAGTGCAATACGGGCTGACAATGTTTCGTACTCTTTCTACACGGTGGCTTTGCCTCTACCCTAACGAATTTGGGCCCTGCCTCATTCCATCATGAACAGTTAGCGATTTCATGGTAGTCCATTCCATCGCCTCGCAAGACCACTAAGCGGCTTGCTCCGGGGCACCTGCAA